>NZ_JBFABB010000070.1:0-36671 GCF_040640035.1 Micromonospora sp. NPDC023633
ACCCGCGCACGCTGAAGCGATGATCAAAGTCGCCATGATCCGGCTGATGGCCGCGCGCCTCGCCGGCGAGGACATCGAACCGCAAGGCCCCATCGAAACCGAAGCAGCCCGACGCCTCGACGACGAACTCAACCAGAAGTAGCCCTCCAGTTACCCAACACTCTCTGAGCCGCGCCGGCTCGGTCGGAGGACGGCGGACGTCCGCCGTCCCCCGGCCGAGCCGGCCTCCGGGTGGTCGGCGAGGGCGGCAACCTGGGCTGGACGCGGCTCGGGCCGCCGTTCCCGGCTCAGACCTTGAGGACGACCTTGGTGCACTCGTCCTGCTTCTTCTGGAAGATCTTGTAACCCTTGGCGGCGTCCTTCAGCGACATCCGGTGGCTGATGATGAAGCTCGGGTCGATGTCCCCGCGCTGGATGCGGTTGAGCAGCGGCCGGGTGTAGCGCTGGACGTGGCACTGACCGGTGCGCATGATCAACGATCGGTTCATGAACGCGCCCATCGGGAACTTGTCGACGAAGCCCCCGTACGCGCCGATCACCGAGACGACGCCGCCACTGCGGCAGGCCAGGATCGCCTGGCGCAGCGCGAACGGCCTTTCCGTCTCGACCCGGGCGGCCTGCTTCGCCCGGTCGTACGCGTACACGGCGGTGTTGCCGTGGTGCCCCTCCAGGCCGACGGCGTCGATGCACGCGTCGGGCCCCCGGCCGGCGGTCATCGCGTTCAGCGCGTCGAGCACGTCGGTGTCGTCGTAGTTGATGGTCTCCGCGCCGGTGTGCTCCTGCGCCAGCCGCAGCCGGTACGGGTACCGGTCGATGACGATCACCCGCTCCGCGCCGAGCATCCGGGCGCTGGCGGCGGCGAGCAGCCCCACCGGGCCGGCCCCCCACACGGCGATGACGTCGCCCGGCTTGATGTCGCACATCTCCGCGCCCATGAAGCCGGTGGGAAGCACGTCGGCGAGCATCACCGCCTGGTCGTCGGGCACGTCCTCGGGCACCTTGATCGGACCGACGTCGGCGAACGGCACCCGGGCGTACTCGGCCTGGCCGCCGGCGTAGCCGCCGAGCAGGTGGGAGTAGCCGAAGATGCCGGCCGGCGAGTGCCCCATGATCTTCTCGGCCACCCCGGCGTTGGGGTTGGAGTTCTCGCAGACCGAGAAGAGGCCGCGCTGGCAGGAGGAGCAGTGCCCGCAGGCGATCGGGAACGGCACCACCACCCGGTCGCCGGGGCGCAGGTTGCGCACCTGCGGGCCGACCTCCACCACCTCGCCCATGAACTCGTGGCCGAGGATGTCGCCCTTGCGCATGGCGGGGATGTAGCCGTGGTAAAGGTGCAGGTCGGAGCCGCAGATCGCGGTCGAGGTGATCCGCACGATCGCGTCGCGCGCGTTCATGATGGTCGGGTCGGGCACGTTGACGACCTTGACGCTGTCCTTGCCCATCCAGGCGGTGGCCTTCATCGTTCGTCCTCTCGGGTCGCGGGCGGTCAGCGGCGGGCGATCGGCAACGGCTGGGCGGGGCGTTGCATGACCTGCTGGCGTACGGAGATGCCGTCGGGGCTGCCCTCGGAGCGGACCACCTCGCCGGTCTCCACCACCTGCTTGAACCGGCGCAGGTCGTCACGGACCTGCTGCTCGGGCTCCTCGCCGAAGAGCTTCGCCACCGCCCGGCCCAGCGCGCCGGCCGGCGGGGCGTAGCGCAGCCGCACCCGTACCTCGGTCCCCCGGTCGCCGGGCGCGGGCACGAACCGGACCCGCCCGGCGTTGGGCACCCGGGTGTCGGGCAGCGACCGCCAGGCGAGCGACCGGTTGGGCTGGTCGTCGACGATCTCCGCGTCCCACTCGACGCGCCGGCCGGCCGGGCCGCGCGCGATCCAGTGCGAGCGGCGCAGGTCGTCGACGCGCACCGACTCCAGGTGGGACATGAACCGGGGCAGGTTCTCCAGGTCCCGCCAGAACCGGTACGCCTCGGCCGGGGAGCGGTTGACGGTGACCGCGACCTCCAAGTCGATCACCCGCCGGCGCGCGGCCTGGGCCCTGCCGGCGCGCACGGCGGCGACCAGGTCGACGGCGGCGATGCCGGCGATGGCCGCGGTGGTGAGGGCGACCCGCTGGCGCCGCTCGCCACACCGGTCCGCCCAGGCCCGGGCGAGCAGGGTGAGGTCCATCGCGTCGCCGGCCACCCGGGTCCACGTCCAGCCGGCCGGCCGGCGGCCACCGAGCAGGCCGGCCGCGTGGACCAGCTCGCGGGCGGCCACGGCCGGGATCACCGCGCGCGCGGCGGGTGAGTCGTCCACACCGGTCAACCGGGCCACCGCGCGCGGGGCGAACAGCCCGCCCACCCCGAGGGCGAGGCTGACCACGCCCAGCAGTCGGGGCAGCCCGGGGCTCCGGCCGCGTCGTCCCCGCTGATCCAGCATCATCGGATCGGTCTCGTCCACGTCGCACCACCGTCAGATCGTCCTGGTCCGCCCCCGGGGCGGTCCGGCGGCGGGAAGCCGCCACGCCTGACGCTATGCCCGTGAATCGTCCCACGAACCCCGAATCGACACAGAACCCCACCCCTGTCGTCGGTGGGCCCACGCCTTGCGGCCGGGTCGGGCCGTCGAGCGCCGCCGGGCGGGCGCGTCCGGCGTGGAACCGCACCGGCAGGACGGTGCGGGTCTACTACAACACCGGCTACAACGGCTCCCACGCGTACCAGGACTTCGCGCCCGGGGCGAAGAAGAACCTCAACTCCACGCTCAAGAACAACAACGCCTCCCACCAGCTGATCTCCGCCGGGACCAGCTACCCCGCCAGGGACGACTACCCGTACAAGGTCAGACCTCCGGCATCGATCCGTGGAACTTCTACAACGGGCGGTGCACCAGCTTCGTGGCCTGGGCGCTGCGCAGCCGGGTCGGCGTCGCCTTCCAGAACCAGTACAAGGGCCAGGCGCGGTGGGGCAACGCCAAGGAGTGGGTCGCCGCCGCCGGGCGCGCCGGGGTGCCGGTGCACAACAGCCCGAGGCCGGTGACGTCGCGGTCCGCCTGGGCGGCACCTACGGTCACGTCGCCTTCGTGACCCGGGTGAACGCAAACGGCACCTTTGAGATCGACGAATACAACTACGGTTCCGCCGACAGATACAGCCACCGGACGGTGACGGTGGGAACCGCCAACAACCAGTTCTCCAAGTTCATCCGCTTCAAGTGACCCGCGGCCTCGGACGGCGATTGTCGACCTGGTACTCCAACGTCACTTGGCTCCGGCGTTGGGCGTGGCGCGGTATGAAGACGGCCACCGCGTTGATCATCGATGGCTTGTGAGGACATCCGAAGATCGTGCGGTCGCCTGATCGCGGGTTTCGCCGGGCCGTCCACACCGACTGCCGGGGGCCGGGGTACGACCCTGGCCCCCGGCAGGCGGTCAGGCGGAACTTTCGGGCGGGCTCATCTTGCCGGCCAGTTCGCGCAGGTCGTTGAGGAACGCGGCCGGGGGCAGCGGCTTGCCATCCTTGCCGATCGGCGACGGAGCCAGCGGCACCAGCAGGTCGACCAGCGGCGAATGCAGCCAGAGCGCCATCACATACAGGGCGGGCACGCGGAGCAGGCGCAGTTCGAAGCTCGCCGCCGCTACCTGGGGCAGCCGGTGGGCGATCTTCAGCGCCTTGTCGGTGGCGGCGACGAACGGCCCCTCGGTGAACTGCGCCACCTCGTGTGTGCCGTCCGGCTTCTCGGCGGTCTCGGCGCTGGCGATGAGCTGGCCGCCGTCGACGACCAGGAACCGCCAGCCGACCGGCTGCGCCTGGTCGAGGCCGCCGCCGGCGGTGACGACGTCCAGTCCGAGGGTGAAGACCTGGTGCGGGGTGTTCAGGTCGAGGTTCTCCTTGCGGGCCTGGCGTAGGGCCGTGGTGGAAAATCGACCGCTGTCGGCGAAGGCGTTCAGCTTCGCGCGGACCTTGTCGGGTACGCCCTGCGGGTCGGGCATGTGCACCGGCATTCCGTAGCTCCTCAGGCCTGCGTCTTGTAGGTGTGGGTCCAGCTACCACTGCCCTGGTACCGGTTCCGGAAGGCCTCGTACGTCACGTCCGAGTCCCCGTACCACGGGTCCCCGACGCTCACGTACTCCACGCCGTCGGCGACGTAGCGTCCCCGTACCACGAGGATGTGCCCCCCGCCGCCGGCCCAGGCCGTGTTTATCGCGAACGGCCGGGACTTGGCCAACTCGGCTCCGACCTGGGCGGGAGTCAGCACGCCGACCAAGCGCTCACGAAGGTGCCCGACCCGCTGCATCGGCCCCTCCGGCCAGGAGCCCTGGTTGCACGGCCAGTTCGCGCCGGCGTCGCCACAGCAGTTGTTCACCCCGCGCTCGGCGTTGACCAGGGAGCACTGGGTCCAGTTCGTGTTCGCGTTGTAGAACGCGGCGATGCTGACCGCGCTCGCCGCCCAGCACCACATGGTCTGCACCTGGCGCTGCATGGCGAAGTTCAGCCGCTGGTCGACCATGTTGAGGAAGAACTTCTCGTGCGACCCGCCATTGGCGTTGTACTGACAGTTCACCGTGCCGCCACCGTTGCCGTTGTTGGCGGTGAACCCGGACGCCTCCATGCGCAGGTACACGTTCGGGAAGGCTGCCGACTCGAACGACATCGACCCGTCCGCCTGCGCCTTGGCCTTGAACCGCTCGTAGGCGCTGGGCGGGCTGCCGGCCGGGGTGAACTGGCAGTTCACCGTCCCGCCGCCGTTGACGGTCTGCGAGGTGACACCGGTGCCGTCCATCCGCACGCACACGTTCGGAAAGAACACCGATTCGAACGAGTACGTGCCGTCGGTCTGCCTGCGGACCCTGAACCGCTCGAAGTCGCCGACCGGGGTGTACTGGCAGTTGACGTACCCACCGCCAGTGGCGGTGGCGGCGGTCACGCCACCACCGGCCAGTCGCAAAAACACGTTGGGAAATGCCGTCGACCGGATCGTCACCGGGGTGTCGTCGAGCGAGGCGAGGTCGGGCACGGACAAGGGCATGTGGCCTTTTTCCTTCCGATTGTGGCGTTCCGGGGCAGGGCGCATCCGCGTTCGGAGAGCACGGCAAAGGGCAACTCGTTCTTACTGTGGCGGCGGCCCGAATTGGCGCACGGGAGGCGACCAGATCCATTCGGATCTGCGCGCGGAAACGAGGCAACCTGCGGAGCGGAAGTGAGCCGATCGGTCCGATCCAGTATTCGTCACGCTCGACATTCACGCAAGGTGCGCGACCAACTACCTTTCGTAGTCGCACGGGGCGCGGCCCGCGATGACCCGATTGAAGATAATGCTTGTTTTCCGTCCTGATGAAGCCCGGTGTCGCGTAATTTAGGTCAGTATTCGCCCTTGTTGGCGTGGGCTTTAAGGACCTCGACATCGACCCAACGGGTCTTGTCACAATCTCGCTGGCGGGGTTGGTCCAGATGAGCCGGGCCGGAGACGAGGCCCGGATCAGGGCGAAAGCCTTCCTCGGCGACCCCGGGTCGGGGCGCGGGCGTGGGGGCCGGGCGCTGCAGCTCTGGCTGTTCTCGACACGTCCGGCGGTGCCGGTGCACTGCCGCTGGCCCCCGATTGAGCACAGGCCCTTCTTCAGGAAGCCGGTCTCGTCGCAGGCCAGCACCGCGTCGGGTGCCCGAGCTGTTCGACCAGCCAGGCTCGAACGTCGTCGCGGACGGCGTCCGCGTCCCACACCGCCGTACGCAGCAGTCGCTGCATTGCCTGCGGATCTGCATGACCAGCCCGCTCCACAAACGACCGGCAGGTCTTGCGTTCCACGCCCGACAGCAGCCCTTCCACGAACTGCGCCGCCGTCGCGCGCGGCTCGGCCCGCACGAACCGGTCAGCAACACGCGACACCGCCTCGTCCAGAATGACCCACCACCCGGTGTCGACCTAGGCGCGGAAACGGAGCAGAACGGGCAGAGCCCCGGCCGGCGGCCGGGGCTCTGCTGATTACGTGCCGTTACGGTAATTTCGTGGCCGTCACGCCGGGGAGATACCTTCCGCGAAGTCGTAGAGGCTCTTGATGTCGTCGTCGAAGTACGGGCCGTCGAACTGCCCGTTGCCCGGGTTGTCGCCGTGGCTCACGACGCTGTTGATATACCCGAGGCCGTTCGCGTCGTTGTACTCCTGCAGCCAGGGACCGCCGCTGGATCCGTAGGTCATGTTGCACCACATCCGGATCTGCTGGCCGCCGGCGTGCCAGGTGCCGCTCTGGCAGTAGTACTGGCTCTCGCCGCCGCCGAGGTTGGACGGGTAGCCGAGGGCGGTCATCAGGGAGATGTTGTAGCCCCAGTTCCAGCGCAGGCCGTGGCCGCCGACCGTGTCGACGACCTTCAGGCCCCAGTTGCCGCCGTTGTGCATGATGGCGATGGCCATGTCCTCGTCGAAGCTGCTGCTGTTGATCCACGCGGTGCGGGCCGTGAGCGTGTAGGCGACGAACGTACCGAACGGCCGCGCCCCGTCGCGGTACCGCGGCACGAACTGCCAGTTGCTGTACCACTGGCCGCCGGCGCCCTGGTGCACGCAGTGCCCGGCGGTCATGACCAGTCGCCGCTTCGCGCTGCCGACCGCGCTCGCCGAGCATGAGGCGCCGCCGCCGCCGGGGGTGGTGAAGTAGACCTTGCCGACTACCGCCGACTCGTTGAGCTGGGTGCCGACGTCATCGCTGGCGACGCTCGGCTGCATCGGCGCGACGCTGCCCGCCGGTCCGCCCGGCTTGGACACCCCGCTCGGCGCCTCGGTGGCGCCTGCGGGCTTCGCGAGGTCCAGGTCGACGGCGCTCGCCATCCGTTCCGGCGTCCAGAACGCGGTGACCTCCTTGGCGATCGCCTCGTTGGTGATCGCACGACCGTCACTGGTGCGGGCGACGGTGGTGGTGTTGCCGTTCCTGTCGGCCTTGGTCGGCTTCGCCTGGGCGACCGCCGGGGCGGTCACGACCAGCGCGAGCGCCATGCCGGCCATTGCGGACCAGCGCAGGGTTGACTTCAAGTGCTCCCCCTTTTCTCGGGTGCCCCATTTGGGCCACCGAAACTTATCGATCACCTTGCATTGATCGCAACACATTCGAATGACAGGTAGTTGACACTTTCCCTTTTAGGACCGAGAACATCAACGGCACGACCGCAAACAAACCGTGTCCAATTCGAACAGAAGCCTCGGCATTGGTCGCGCAAATCCCATCGCCGCGAAATGCGTCCTCTCCGGTTCGACGGCGCACGCTGTTGTCGACAAATGGGATTTGCGAATCCGGCAGCCATGGCATCCGCTCGCGGGCCGGCGACTGCGACGAGACGGGCCGACCGTCCGTGACGGCCTGCACGCCGCGCTGGCGGGGGCGGGATGCGCTCAGCGGGTCAGGCCGACCAGCGTCGCCAGCCGCGCCACGCCGGCCGGCGCCGGGTCGGCCCGGGCGATCTCGGCGAGCACCGTACGCGCCACAGGCCGGCACCGGACCTCGGCCGGCGCGACGCCGTCCGCCTCGACCAGCACCCGCCCGGCCCCGCGCGAGTCCCCGACCTGGAGGTACGCCCGCGCGGCGTCCACCAGGTACGCGGCCCGGTACTCGGCCGGCAGCCGCCGCCACGCCTCCCCCCGTACCACCGTCTCGTGCCGGCGGATCGCCTCCCCGGCGTCCCCCCGCTCGACAGCCGCCACCACCCGGGCCGCCTCCACGGCGCCCGGCCCGAAGCCGGTCCGGTGCGGGTCGTCCCCGGCGACCCGCACCGCCACCTGGACGGCCCGCTCGATCAGCTCCTCGCTGCGGCCGGTGTCGCCGCAGCCGGCGGCGGCGAGGGCAGCCTGGAGCAGCAACGCCCCGTGCACCGTCTCCGACGCGGGCGCGACCCGACGCGCGGCGGCCACCGTCGCCACCAGCGCGAGCCGGTCGCGGCCCAGCGCGCGCAACGCCTGCCCGACCGACACGGCCGCCGCCCCCGCCAGCACCGGATCGCCGCCCGCCACGGCCACCGCCCGGTCGGCGGCCAGCCACCCGAGGTCGGCCTCGCCGAGCTTCACCAGCACCGACGAGGTGATCCGGTACGCCTGCACCAGCAGCCCTGGCTCCTGCGCCCGCACGCCCTGCGCGGCGCGGAGCAGCCTCGGCAGCAGCCGCACCACCTGGGCGTAGTGCGCGTGCTGGTACGTCAGCCAGGCGTGCGCGACGTGCCGGCCCGTCTCCGCCACGGACCCGGTCGGCTGGCGGACGTCGTAGCGCGCGAGGGCGGCCCTGATGCTGTCCACCCCGTCCGGCGGGCCTGCGGCGATCGGCGACGGCGCGCGGTGCTCGCCGAGCAGCACCAGTGGATCGACGCGCAGCACCCGGGCGATCTCCTGGATCACCGGGTAGCGGTCCAGCGGGCGCACGCCCCGCTCGGTCTTGTCCACCCAGCTCTTCGACCTGCCGAGCCGGTCGGCGAGCATCTGCTGTGTCATCCGCCGCCGCGCCCGCCAGCGCGCCATCCGACGCCCGATCGGCTCGTCAGCGCTGGTCACGCCGCCACCGCCGGTCCGGCACCGCCCGGGTGGTCTCCTCCACCGGTACGCGCTCCGCCTCGGCCTGCGCGAGCAGCCGCTGTTTGGCAGCCTCCCGCTCAGCCGCCTCGCCCCGCTCACCCCGGCTCTGCGCCGACTCGTCTCCCTGCATCCGCGTCTCCCTCGATCGAGGAGCGCGACGGTAGGGCTTGAAGCACCCTTGTCGCCGCGCCCACGGGCTCCTCAAGGCAGAAAAGTCGACTGTTGGTCGGCAGAACAGATGGCAAGCAATGCGCGCGGTTGCGTCGCCCTCGGTGCCATGTTGCGTCGGGTTGCGCAGGACCCCAGGGTCCCGCAGTAGGCACATAGGCTCGTCACTGTTGGTAGTCGTTCGATACCTGGAGGCTCATCCATGGCGCGGCCGGTCACGAATACGGCGTTCGAGGCTCTGCTTCGCGCCGCCGGCTATGGCAACGCCCACGCCGCCTTCGCGCGTCAGCTCAACTACGCGGGACGCGTCCACGGCACGTGGCGCTACGACGCCGCCAGCGTGTACTGGTGGCTCCGAGCACGTCGCCCGGCCGAGCACGTCCAAGTCACTATGGCCGACGTCTTCGCGCGAAAGCTCGGCCGTCCCGTCATCGTCGCGGAGCTGGGATTCGCCGCCGCTCCGCTCGTTCCCAACATCGCCTATCCCCTGTCCGTGAGCCACGGGATCAAGGTCGCCGAGCAACTATGGGCGATGCTCGCCAAGCAACTCGCTCCGCAGTCCGGCGGGACGTTCCAGAACGACGTCGCCCTACATGCTGCGCTCGCCTGGCGGTACGACCTTCCGGACGGGACGGTCACGCACAGCGGCCGGCAGCCGGTCACCACCGCTGACATCGACTCCCTGTACGCACTCGCCGACCATTTCACCGACCTCGACCGACGTCATGGAGGTGGTTCGCCGCGCACCCGGACGCTCATGACCGACTTCCTTGTACACCAGGTCTCCCCCATGCTGGGCGGCACCTACACGGATGCCATCGGGCGCGATCTCATGCGAGCAGTCGCAACGCTCTCCGGGCAGCTCGCCTTCATGTCCTACGACGCAGGCCAACACGGCGTCGCTCAACATCTTCTGACCGTCGCCTTACGGCTAGCCAAGGCTGCCGACGACCGCCTTTACGGCGCCCATCTGCTGGCCAACCTCGCCACGCAGGCCGTCTACCTCGGGCACGCCCAGGACGCTGCCCGGCTCGCCGAGGCCGCTATCGACGGAGCAGGTCGCGCCCCTGCTGCGGTCCGCGCTCGGCTGTACACGACCGCCGCCAGCGCATACAGCCGGTCGGGCGAACGACGTGCATGTCAGAACGCACTCGCGAAGGCGGAACGTGCCCTGGACCGAACGGACGCGGGCAGCGGCCCACGCTGGGCCGCCTACTTCAGTGCGGCCCACTTCGCGGGCACTGCGGTGAAGTGCCTGAGCGACCTGCGCCTGTACCGGCAGGCCCTGCGACACGCGCCCGGCGCGGTCACTCTGACCAAGCAGAACGCCCGGACGCGCGCTCTTCATACCGCGCTCATCGCGACGACCTATGCCCGTGCCGGGGACGTCGAGGCCGCCTGCGACTGGGGGCGCGAGCTGGAAGTGCACGTGCATGCCGTCCGCTCCGCTCGCGTGACGCATCGGGTCCGCGAACTCACCGCAACGCTGAGCCCTTACCGCGCGAAGTCTGAAGTGAACGAACTCCTTGTGGCTCTCTCGGCTTCCACGGCGCACAACTGACGCGAGACAACATCGGGACCTGACGGCTAGCGTCACAGAGATGACCTGGACGGATCCCGCCACCTGGTATGCCAACCTGCCCGCCTTCCATGCTGCCGCAGGAGCGCTTATCACTGACCCAGCAGGGAACGTTCTGCTCGTGAAACCGACGTACCGCGACCACTGGGCTTTCCCCGGCGGGTACGTGGAAGAGGACGAGTATCCGCATCACGCCTGCAGTCGTGAGGTCCGCGAAGAATTGGGCCTGGCTGTGGCTGTGGGTGATCTACTCGTCGTGGACTGGGCACCTCCTGCGGGGCAGCGGCCTCGCGCCTTGATCCACTTCACCTTCGACTGCGGGACGCTCGGCAGCCTTCAGGGCATCGACCTGCCTAGGCAGGAGCTGGAAGATGTCGCCTTCTTTTCGCTTCAGGAGGTTGAGCAGCGACTTCCAGTGAACGTCGCCCCCCGAGCCGACGCGGCGATACAAGCCCGAGCCCGACAAGTCCCGGTGTACCTTGCCAACGGCGCCGCTACCTCACACTGACATTTTAAATGAGCAAAAACGGACGAACATTTCAACGTTTGCATCGGTCGAGTGTTTCCACGTCCGCGCGAACGCTCCGGCATCAGCCTCCCCCGACAGCGAACGGTTCAGCCCGAGCCCGTGGGACGTGTCAAGCACCCTGCCCCACCACTCGTCCGACCGGGACGGACAGGACAGGTTCAGGGGCCGCGGCGAGGTGGGGCGGCTGCGTCGAGTGGTGTTCCGATGGCTTGGGAAAGAACCTTGTGGACGTGGTCGGTGTCGGCAGCGATGTTGTCGATGAGGATGGCGGTACAGAGGCCGTCGGAGGCCGCGACGAGGGCGGCGATGGCTTGTGGGTCGTCGGTGAGGGTGGCGGCGAGCTCGGCGACGTTCTCTCGCCATTGCCGGGCGACGGGGGCGAGGGCGGGTCTGCGGGCAGCCAGCGTGGACAGTTCGCGTTCGGCCAGGGCGCGTTCGCGCCCAGGCCCGCCGGACTCGACAATCAGCTCAGCCAGGCCGCGCAGCTTGTCTCCGGGGCGGTCGATCAGCTGTCGGATTCGTGCGGTGTAGGCGTCGGCGACGCTCGACAGCGCTGCGACGAGGAGGTCGTCGAGCGTGCGGAAGTAGTACGTGCTCAGGGACGTGGTGATGCCGGCCTGTTGTGCGACAGTTCGGTGGGTGACACCTGCCGCACCGTCGCGGGTGACGACGGCGAGCGTTGCTTCAATGATCTCGGCGCGGCGCTTGTTGCCTCTGGCGCGTCGTCCATCGACAGGGTGTTCCTCGCTGTCGCTCATGCTCCCTCCTCCGGGTTCAAGGGTAGTCGAGCCCACTACCGCGGATCCGCCTCCACGTCCTGATCCGCACCGAGTGGACGGACATGCCGTAGAGCCACCAGGCACAGCACGGTTGCGGCGACGATGGCGACGCCGGCCACCGCCGAGGCGATGTTCACCCCGGTGGTGAACGTCTCCTGCGCCGCCTCGATGACTTCGGCAGGCACCTGGTCCGCGACCGAGAGGGCACCCGGAAGGCTGCCGGTGAGGCGGTCGGCGACCTCTGGTGAGGTGTCTGCGGGAGCGTGCATGCCCGCTGCGTAGAGGGCGGTGCTGAGGCTGCCGAGCAGGGCGACGCCGACGGCGATGCCGAGTTCCTGGACGGTCTCGGACATTGCCGCGGCCGATCCCGACTTCGCCGCCGGTGCGGCGCCGACGACCATGTCGGTGCCCAGCGCGGCGATCGCGCCCAGGCCGAGGTAGACGAACGCGAACCCGGCCACCACGATCACCGCATCCCCTGTGCCGGCGCCGGCCAGCAGTGCGTATCCGATCACCGACAGGCCGAGCATGACCGCCATGACCAGGCCGGGGCGCGCCCGCCGGGCGATCAGGGGTGCGCCGATGGCGGCGGCGAACATCGCCAGGGCCGGTGGTCCCATCCAGAGGCCCGCGGTGAAGGGTGTGAGGCCCTCGACGAGTTGGAGGTACTGCGTGACCAGGTACATGGTGCCGCCGACCCCGACAAGGCCGATCAGCAGCACCGCCAGCGCCATGGAGAAGGCACGGTCGGCGAACAGCGTGACATCCAACAGCGGCGAAACCAGGCGACGTTGCCGGCGTACGAACACCACGCCTGCGGCTGCGCCGACGATGAGGAGGATCGCCGTGCCTGCATCCATGCCGTAGGAGGCGAGGTGCTTGACGGCGTAGATGCCCGGCAGGATCGCCGCCAGGGACAGGGCGACGCTGACCAGGTCCAGTCGTCCCGCCTGGGGGTCGGCGTGCTCGGGCAATAGACTCCTCGCGCCGACCAGGACGACCATCGCGATGGGGACGGCGAGCAGGAACGCCGCGCCCCACCAGAACGTGTCGACCAGTGCGCCGCCGACCACGGGTCCGGCGGCCATGCCCAGGGCGAACATCGTGGCCCAGACTCCGATCGCGACCGCGCGTTGACGCACGTCGGGGAACATGTTGGAGATCAACGACAGGGTCGAGGGCATGAGCGTCGCCCCGGCAATGCCCAGCAGCGCACGGGCTCCGATCAGCAACTCGGCGCTGGGAGCGACGGCGGCGAACACCGACACGGCCGCGAATGCCGTCATGCCGATCAGGAGCAGGCGTCGCCGGCCGATGCGATCGCCCAGGGTCCCCATGGTGATGAGGAATCCGGCAATGAGGAAGCCGTAGGCATCCATGATCCACAGCGTCTGGGTGGCCGAGGGGTCGAGTGCGGCGGCCATGCTCGGCAGCACCAGGTAGAGCACGGTGACATCCAGACCCAGTAGCACCGTCGGCAGTGCCAACAGTCCCAGCCCTGCCCACTCGCGTGCTCCCGCTCGCCGGGTTGCGACCTCTGACATCACGTCCTCCTCCACACAGGAGTTTGAACGATAGTACAAGTAGAACCATCGTTCAAACATGTGGAAGAGCTGGTTCGAGAGTGGTGCTCCCCGACGTGATGCCACCGGCGTAGCAGCCCGGTTGCCGGGCTTTGTCAAAGGCAGTAGCACCCGAAATCTGTCACCCGTCGGTCGTACGCTCGCCGGCATGACGACGACAGAGACCCGCACCCTCGCCGCACCCGGCGTCGAACTGGTCTACGACGTGCGAAGCCCTCTGACGGCCCCCGGCGATCACCGCACGCTGCTCATGATCGGCCAACCGATGACGGCGGAGGGCTTCAACGCGCTCGCCGCCCACTTCACCGACCGGACGGTCGTCACCTACGACCCGCGCGGCCTGGGCCGCAGCGTCCGCAAGGACGGCCGGTCGGACCACACGCCGCAGCAGCAGGCGGCCGACCTGCACCTGCTGATCGAGGCGCTCGGCGGTGCTCCGGTCGACGTGTTCGCCAGCAGCGGAGGTGCGGTGACCGCACTCGAACTGGTCGCGACCCACCCCGGGGACGTCGTCACGCTGGTGGCGCACGAGCCGCCGATCAACGCCGTGCTTCCCGACGCGGCGGCGGCCGAGCGCGCGCGGGCGGCCTTCCACGAGGCTTACCAGGCGAAGGGCATGGGCGCCGGCATGGCGGCGTTCATCGCGATGGCGTCCTGGCAGGGCGAGTTCACCGACGCCTACTTCGCCCAGCCCACGCCCGACCCGGCGGCGTTCGGCCTGCCGACCGAGGACGACGGTTCCCGCGACGACCCGCTGCTGTCGAAGAACTCGTGGGCGGTCACCGACTACCGCCCCGACGCGGCGGCGCTCACCGCGGCGCCGACCCGCATCGCGATCGCGGTCGGCGAGGAGTCGGCGGGGACGTACACCGCGCGTACGGCGGTCGCCACCGCGGCGCTGCTCGGCCAGGAGGCCGTGGTGTTCCCGAGCCACCACGGCGGCTTCCTCGGCGGCGAGTTCGGCTACGCGGGCAAGCCGGCCGAGTTCGCGGTGCGGCTGCGCGAGGTGCTGGACGCCGGCTGACCGTCGCGGGCCGGCTGGGCCAGGGGGCACACCGGCGAGGCCGCGCGCCGGCCGGGGCGGGCCGCTGCCGGCGGGCGCCGCTCAGAGCGCCACGATCGCCGCCGTCTCCGCCGGCAGCTCGATCCGGTCGCGCATCACCGTGACGCCCTCCCCCGTGGCCAGCAGCACCCGGCGCGCCACCCCCGGCAGCGTGATCCGCTGCGGCTTGGCGGCCAGGTTCGCCGCCACCAGCGTCTCGCCCCGGCGCATCACCAGGAACTGGTCGCCGGGGCGTACGTCGACGGCGTGCAGCCTCGGGTCGGACAGGTCGGGACGGCTCTTGCGCAGCGCGATGAGCCGCTTGTGGAACTCGTACATCTCGCGGTGTTCGGGTTTGTCCAGCTCGGCCCAGTCGAGCCGGGAACGGGCGAAGGTCTGCGGGTCCTGCGGGTCCGGCACGTCCCCCTCCGGCCAGCCGTGGGCGGCGAACTCCCGCTTGCGGCCGGTGGCCACGGCGGTTGCCAGCTCCGGCTCCGGGTGGCTGGTGAAGAACTGCCACGGGGTGCTGGCGGCCCACTCCTCCCCCATGAAGAGCATCGGGGTGAACGGCGCCGTGAACAGCAGCGTCGCGCCGACCCGCAGCAGCCCCGGGGAGAGGGTGGCGGAGATCCGGTCGCCGGTGGCCCGGTTGCCGATCTGGTCGTGGTTCTGCAGGTACGCGACGAACCGGTGGCCCGGGGTGCGCTGCCGGTCCACCGGCCGCCCATGGTGGCGGTTGCGGAAGCTGGACCAGGTGCCGGCGTGGAAGAACCCGCCCGTCAGCACGTCGGTGAGGCACTCGAGGGAGCCGAAGTCGCCGTAGTAGCCCTGCCGCTCGCCGGTGAGCAGGGTGTGCAGGGCGTGGTGGGCGTCGTCGTTCCACTGGGCGTGCAGGCCGAAGCCGCCGGCCTCCCGGGGCGTGATCAGCGTGGGGTCGTTGAGGTCGGACTCGGCGATCAGCGACAGCGGCCGGCCGAGGTGGGTGGAGAGCGCCTCGACCTCGACGGCCACCTCCTCCAGCAGGTGGGTGGCGCGCGAGTCGGGCATGGCGTGCACGGCGTCGAGGCGCAGCCCGTCGACGTGGTAGTCGCGCAGCCACATCAGCACGCTGTCGACGATGTATCGGCGCACGCCGTCGGAGTGCGGGCCGTCGAGGTTGACGGTGCGGCCCCAGGTGTTGCTCTGCTCGGTGAGGTACGGCGCGAACATCGGCGCGTAGGCCCCGGAGGGCCCGAAATGGTTGTAGACGACGTCGAGGATCACCCCCAGACCCTTGGCGTGGGCGGCGTCGACCAGCCGTTTCAGGCCGTCCGGCCCGCCGTAGGGCTGGTGCGGGGCATACCAGCAGACCCCGTCGTAGCCCCAGTTGTGCTCGCCGTTGAAGGCGTTGACCGGCAGCAGCTCGATCATGTCGACGCCGAGGTCGACCAGGTGGTCGAGGCGGCCGATGGCGGCGTCGAAGGTGCCCTCGGGGGTGAACGTGCCGACGTGCAGCTCGTAGAGGACGCTGCCGGGCAGCTGCCGGCCGGACCAGGCCTGGTCGGTCCACTCGAACGCCGCGTGGTCGTAGCGTCGGCTCGGCCCGTGCACGCCCGCCGGCTGCCAGGCCGACCGGGGATCGGGCAGCGCCCGCTCGTCGTCGTCGAGCAGGAAGGCGTAGTCGGTGCCGGGACCGGCGGCGGGCACCTCGACCCGCCACCAGCCGTCCGGGCCGGCGCGCATCTCGTGGTCGGCGACGCCCGGCAGGCGCAGCCGGACGCGGGCGGCCTGCGGCGCCCACACCGTGAACTCGGTCATGACGAAGCCTCCACGGACTCGGTGGTGGGAGCCAGCAGCGCGACGGGATAGGTGGCCAGCAGGTCGGCCAGGGGGGTCTGCCCGCCACTGTAGGACCGTCCCGTGAACAGGTCGGTCACCTCGTGAACGGGAAGTGACAGGGTGGTGTCGCCCCAGCCGCCGGCGCGGGCCAGGCCGAGCGGCAGCCGGGTGGCGACCGCGACGGCGCCGCCCCGGTCGAAGGCGAGCGCGTGCCGACCGGCGCGCCCGTGGGCCGGCACCGGCCGGTAGCCGGTGAACAGCTCCGGCCGGTCGCGGCGCAGCCGCAGGGTCCGCGACACCACGAGCAGCTTCGCCGCGCCACCGGCGTCGACCGGCGGGGGCGGGCCGGCGTCGAGGCGGGCCAGCAGTTCCCGGCGTACGGCGAAGTCGACCGGACGGCGGTTGTCCGGGTCGACCAGCGAGTTGTCCCACAGCTCGGTGCCCTGGTAGGTGTCCGGCACCCCGGGCATGGCGAGCTGCACCAGCTTCTGCCCCAGCGAGTTGGACCAGCCGGCGGGGGCGATCTCGTCGGCGAACGCGGTCAGCTCGGCGTGCAGCTGCCGGTCGTCGTACATCGCGTCGACCACGTCGTGCATGGCCCGCTCGAAGACCGGGTCGGGGTCGGCCCAGCTCGTGGCGGCGGACGCCTCCCGGGCGGCCTTCTCGGCGTACGCGTGCAGCCGCTCGCGCTCGATCGGCCAGGCGCCGACGGCGGTCTGCCAGAGCAGGTGCGCGAAGGCCGGGTCGGGCAGCGGCGCGCGGGCCGTCCACCGGGCGACGAGGTCGGCCCAGCGCCCCGGCAGCTCGCTGAGCACGGCGAGCCGGGCCCGGACGTCCTCGGAGCGCTTGGTGTCGTGGGTGGAGAGGGTGGTCATGCTGGCCGGCCAGCGCACCTGCCGGGCGGCGGCGAAGCGGTGGAACTCGGCCGGCGGCACGCCGAAGTGCGCGGGGCTGCCGCCGACCTCGTTGAGCGCGACGAAGCGGCTCCACCGGTAGAAGGCGGTGTCCTCCACCCCCTTCGCCATCACCGCGCCGGTGAACTGCGGGAAGCGCTTCGCCAGCTCGTCGTCGGGGTCGCGCAGGCGGCGGGTGAGCGCGTCCAGCACGCCGGTCAGGTCGGGGCGGCGGCGGCCGGCCTCGGCGCGGGCGGCGGCGAGGTGCCGGGCGCCCTCGGGCGGGTAGCCGCGGTAGACGGCGAAGGCGGCGGCCAGCTCGGCCAGCGCCGCCCGGGCGGTGTCGCGGTCGACGTCACCGGCGAGCGCGGCGAGCCGGGTCAGTTCGGCCGACAGCAGCCGGGTGGCCGCGGCGAGCTTGGTGTCGTGGGTGAGGTCCTGCCAGGAGGTGTGCCGGCCCACGAGGTGGGTGTCCAGGGCGGTGAAGTCGCCCTCCGCGTCGGGGTCGACGAAGAGCCCGCAGACGGCGGCGAGCGCGTCGTAGCCGGTGGTGCCGTCCACCGGCCAGTCCGGCAGCTCCTCGCCGTACTCCAGGATCTTCTCCACCACCAGCCACGCGTTGGGGGTGGCGGCGCGCAGCCGGGCCAGGTAGGCCGAGGGGTCGCGGAGCCCGTCCGGGTGGTCCACGCGGATGCCGTCGACCTCGCCGGCCGCCGCCCACCGCAGGACCTGCTCGTGGGTGGCGGCGAAGACCTCCGGGTCCTCCACCCGCAGCCCTGCCAGGTCCGAGACGGCGAAGAAACGGCGGTACGTCAGCTCGGCGTCGCCGCGCCGCCAGGAGACCAGCTCGTAGTGCTGCCGGTCGTGCACCTCGCGGGGGCTGCCGTCGCCGGTGCCGTCGGCGATCGGGAAGCGGTGCTCGTGGTAGCGCAGCTCCCCCTCGGCGAGCTTGAGGTCGTCGAGGGCGTCCGGGGAGTCGGCGAGCACCGGCAGCAGCAGCCGGCCGCGGTTCCAGTCAACGTCGAACCAGCTCGCGTACGCCGACTCGCGGCCCCGGCGCAGCACGTCCCACCAGGCGGGGTTGGCGGCGGGCACGGCCACCCCGGCGTGGTTGGGCACGATGTCCACGACCAGGCCGAGCCCGGCGGCGCGCAGCGCCCGCAGCAGCCGCTGCCGGGCCGCCTCGCCGCCCAGCTCGGGGTTGACGGCGCGGTGGTCGACCACGTCGTAGCCGTGCGCCGAGCCGGGGGTGGCGGTGAGCAGGGGCGCGCTGTAGAGGTGGGTGACGCCGAGACCGGCCAGGTAGTCGGCGAGTTCGGCGGTGGCGTCCAGGTCGAAGCCGGGGCGCACCTGCACCCGGTAGGTGGCGCCCACCCGGGGCGCGTCGGGTCGAGGGGTGGTCGACATGTCAGGCCTTCCTCTCCAGCACCACCACGCACCGGTCGGGCACGCAGAGCGTGCCGCCCGCCTCGACCACCGTGGTCTTCTCCGGTTCCGGTTCCGCGGTGCTGATCACCAGTTCCCAGCGCTGACCGAACTCGGGGCCGGGCACGGTGAAGTCCAGCGGCGCGTCGTGGGCGTTGAAGCAGAGCAGGAAGGAGCCGTCCACGTGGCGCTGGCCGTACGGGCCGCGCTCGCGGATGCCCTCGCCGTTGACGAAGAGCGCGACGGCGCGGCCGAAGTCGTTGCCCCAGTCCTCGCCGGTCATCTCCCGACCGTCGGGGGTGTACCAGGCCAGGTCCGGCAGGGGCTCGTCGACCAGCCGGGAGCGCACCGGCAGGCCGGTGAAGAAGCGCCGGCGGCGGAACACCTGGTGGCGGCGGCGGAAGTCGACCAGCTTGCGGGTGAACTCCAGCAGGTCGGTGTCGGCGGCGTCCCAGTCGACCCAGGCCAGCTCGCTGTCCTGGCAGTAGGCGTTGTTGTTGCCGTGCTGGGTGCGGCCCAGCTCGTCGCCGTGGCCGATCATCGGCACGCCCTGGGAGAGCACCAGGGTGGCCAGGAAGTTGCGCCGCTGCCGGGCCCGCAGGGCGCGTACCGCCTCGTCGTCGGTGTCGCCCTCGACGCCGCAGTTCCAGGACCGGTTGTGGCTCTCCCCGTCCCGGTTCTCCTCGCCGTTGGCCTCGTTGTGCTTGTCGTTGTACGAGACCAGGTCGCGCAGGGTGAACCCGTCGTGGCAGGTGACGAAGTTGATGCTGTGGAACGGTCGGCGCCCGTCGTCCTGGTAGAGGTCGGCGGAGCCGGAGATGCGGGAGGCGAACTCGGCCAGGGTGGCCGGCTCGCCGCGCCAGAAGTCGCGCACGGTGTCGCGGTACTTGCCGTTCCACTCGGTCCACACCGGCGGGAAGTTGCCCACCTGGTAGCCGCCCGGCCCGACGTCCCACGGCTCGGCGATCAGCTTGACCTGGCTGACCACCGGGTCCTGCTGCACGACCTCGAAGAAGGTGGAGAGGCGGTCGACCTCGTAGAACTCCCGGGCGAGGGTGGCGGCGAGGTCGAAGCGGAACCCGTCGACGTGCATCTCGGTCACCCAGTACCGCAGCGAATCCATGATCAGCTGGAGCGAGTGCGGGCTGCGGACGTTGAGGCTGTTGCCGGTGCCGGTGTAGTCGACGTAGTAGCGCCTGTCCTCCTCGCTGAGCCGGTAGTAGCTGGCGTTGTCGACGCCCTTGAAGCTCAGCGTCGGGCCGAGGTGGTTGCCCTCGGCGGTGTGGTTGTAGACGACGTCGAGGATGACCTCGATGCCGGCGGCGTGCAGCGCCTTGACCATGCCCCGGAACTCCTGCACCTGCTGGCCGAGGTGGCCGAGCGCCGAGTAGCCGTGGTGCGGGGCGAAGAAGCCGATGGTGTTGTAGCCCCAGTAGTTGCGCAGCCCCAGGTCGGTCAGCCGGTGGTCGTGCACGAACTGGTGCACCGGCATCAGCTCGATGGCGGTCACCCCGAGCGTCGTCAGGTGTTCGATCATCGGCGGGGAGGCGAGGCCGGCGTACGTGCCGCGCAGCTCCTCGGGGATGTCCGGGTGGCGCATCGTCAGGCCGCGCACGTGCGCCTCGTAGATCACCGAGTGGTGGTAGGGGACGCGGGGTGGCTTGTCGTTGCCCCAGTCGAAGTACGGGTTGACCACCACCGACTTCGGCATGAACGGCGCCGAGTCGGTGGTGTTCATCCGCTCCGGGTCGCCGTGCTCGTAGTCGTAGACGGCCGGGTCCCACCGCACGTCGCCGTCGACCGCCTTGGCGTACGGGTCGAGCAGCAGCTTGGCCGGGTTGCAGCGCAGCCCGTTCGCCGGGTCGTACGGCCCGTGCACGCGGTAGCCGTACCGCTGCCCCGGCTCGATGCCCGGGATGTACGCGTGCCAGACGTACGCGTCGACCTCCCGCAGCTCGACCCGTCGCTCGGCCCCGGTGTCCCACTCGTCGAACAGGCACAGCTCGATCCGCTCGGCCACCTCGGAGAAGATGGCGAAGTTGGTGCCCATCCCGTCGTAGGTGGCCCCCAGGGGGTACCGCTCACCCGGCCAGACCTGCATGTCGCTCCTTTGCAAGATCATGAGCGCGCACCGCACCATGAGCGCACCACACGGCGGGGGCCGGCGGCGCGCGAGCGGGTATTGCCCCGCGCGCTCCGCCGCCAATCCACCCGTTCGGCCGGCGACCGATATCCACCCGACTGATGCGAGCTGGACCTTCGGGTGTCGTCCGTCACCTTGACCCCTTTCGAGATGCGGGATCGGCCCGCATGCCCTTTGCTTGTTCGCGGGGCGCGCACGCGCGTCTCCAGTCGGCCCCTCGGCCACCCCCACCACTCGTTCTGCCGTCACCGTTGCCGGCGCGTTCCACCATGCATGGACGGAGATTGATGTGACGACGCTGCGGGTCGGCGAGCAGCCCACCACCACCCCGGGCCGGGTCCACCGGCCCACCCTCACCTCCCGGCCCCAGATCCCGACGGCGGCCGGACCGGGCACGCCCCCGCAGACCCGCCGCATCCTCATGCTCTCCTGGGAGTACCCGCCGGTCCTGGTCGGCGGCCTCGGCCGGCACGTGCACGCTCTCTCGGTCGCCCTCGCCGCCGCCGGGCACGAGGTCACCGTCGTCACCCGGCACAGCGAGGGCGCACCCCTGGAGGAGTACGCCGACGGCGTCCGGATCGTCCGGGCCGCCGAGGACCCGGTCACCTTCCCGCTGGCCACCTCCTCCCTGCTCGCCTGGACCATGGCGTTCAACCACACCCTCACCCGCGCCGCGCTGCGCGCCACCGAGGCCGGCTCCTACGACGTCATCCACGCCCACGACTGGCTCGTCGCGCACACCGCGATGACCCTGCGCGAGCACCTGGACATCCCGCTGGTCAGCACCATCCACGCCACCGAGGCCGGCCGGCACCAGGGCTGGCTGCCGGAGGAGATGAACCGCACCATCCACGGCGTCGAGCACTGGCTGGCCGGCGAGTCGGGCCGGGTGATCGTCTGCTCCGGCTACATGCGCGACGAGGTGACCGGGCTGTTCGGCGTGCCGGCGGGCCGGGTCGACGTGGTGCCCAACGGGGTGGAGCCGCACCGCTGGCGGGTCCCGGCCGCCGCGGTGGCGCAGGCCCGCGCCCGCTTCGCCGGGGACGGGCCGCTGGTCACCTTCGCCGGCCGGCTCGTCTACGAGAAGGGCGTGCAGCACCTGATCGCCGGGCTGCCCCGGCTGCGCGAGCGGCACCCCGGGCTGCGCGCGGTCATCGTCGGCGACGGGCCGTACCGCGGGGAGCTGGAGGCCGAGGTGCACCGCCTGGGCCTCGGCGGCACGGTCAGCCTGCCGGGCTTCCTCGGCGGCACCGACCTGCCCGCCGTGATGGCCGCGTCGGACTGCTTCGCCGTGCCGAGCATCTACGAGCCGTTCGGCATGGTGGCCCTGGAGGGCGCCGCCGCCGGCGCGCCGCTCGCGGTGTCGGCCACCGGCGGCCTCGCGGAGATCGTCGAGCCCGGGGTGACCGGGATGACCTTCCGGCCGCACGACCCGGACGGGCTCAGCGACGCCGTCGACGCGCTGCTGTCGGACCGGGACCGGGCCCGCCAGCTCGCCCGCCGGGCCCGCGTCATGGTGCACGAGCGGTACGGTTGGTCGGCCATCGCGCAGCGCACGGCCGCCGCCTACGCCGCGGCGATCGCCACCGCGCCGGCCTTCGTCGCCGAGCGGGTGACCCGGGGCCGCGCCGTGCCGTCCGTCGCCGAGGGCAACCTGCTGGCCGCCGCCGGCCTGCGCTGACCTCCCGACCCCGGTTCGTCGCGATCATGGAGTGGTGATCCCGTGCAGACGGCTTGAGTGCGGCTCAACGCCCACCACAACTCCATGATCGCGACGGTGCCGCAGGGGCCGTGCCGACGCCCGCGACAGGCGGACCGGTCAGCAGTCGATGTACGACCCGCCGTCGTCGAGGTAGTGATCGAACACCCAGCCCGAGTAGGTCGGACCGCCGTTGCCGTACCGCACGTGGGTCCAGCCGTTCCAGCCGTTGATGGTGTCGCCGTAGCCGTGGCAGTCCAGGGCCACCCAGTGCCCGTTCGGGATCCGGGTGACGAGCCCACATCTCCGCATTTCTTACTCCCCGTGGTCTACCGCTGCGATTTCGGTGAGCGGCTTCGAAGCTCATAAGAGCGAACATCCACAGGTACAGGATCTTGGATGAGTTGCCGCCTGGCCTCCCCGCCTGTCGGCGGGGGATTGCCCGCCGACCCGCCGCGTTCCAGTGCCGTCGTGGGAGTTCCCGCGGACGGCGGAACGGCGGCAGGCCGCCGACCCGGGTGGG
The DNA here is from genome assembly GCF_040640035.1 of Micromonospora sp. NPDC023633. Taxonomy (NCBI): domain Bacteria; kingdom Bacillati; phylum Actinomycetota; class Actinomycetes; order Micromonosporales; family Micromonosporaceae; genus Micromonospora; species Micromonospora sp. NPDC023633. Next base: position 22,702 of record NZ_JBFABB010000070.1, read on the forward strand.
TCGACGGCCTGCCTATGCCGTGGAGTGGTCGTCAGCGCTGCTCGAACGGGGTGTACGCCCGCTCGGGGGCACCGGTGTAGACCTGCCGCGGGCGGCCGATCTTGGTCTCCGGGTCGTTGATCATCTCGCGCCACTGCGCGATCCAGCCGGGGAGCCGGCCCAGCGCGAAGAGCACCGTGAACATCTTGGTCGGGAAGCCCATGGCCTTGTAGATCAGGCCCGTGTAGAAGTCCACGTTCGGGTAGAGCTTGCGGGAGACGAAGAACTCGTCGGCGAGGGCGATCTCCTCCAGCTGCATGGCGATGTCCAGCAGCGGGTCGGGCTTGGCCATCCGGCCGAGCACGTCCTGGGCCGCCTTCTTCACGATCGCCGCGCGCGGGTCGTAGTTCTTGTAGACCCGGTGGCCGAAGCCCATCAGCTTCACGCCGTCCTGCTTGTCCTTCACCTTGCGGACGAAGGACGCGACGTCGCCGCCGTCGGCCTGGATCTTCTCCAGCATCTCCAGCACGGCCTGGTTGGCGCCGCCGTGCAGCGGGCCGAAGAGGGCGTTCACGCCGGCCGAGACCGAGGCGAAGAGGTTGGCGTTGCTGGAGCCGACCAGCCGCACGGTCGAGGTGGAGCAGTTCTGCTCGTGGTCGGCGTGCAGGATGAACAGCATGTCCAGCACCTTGGCCGTCACCGGGTCGACCTCGTACGGCTCCGCCGGCACGCCGAAGGTCATCCGCAGGAAGTTCTCCACGTAGCCCAGCGAGTTGTCCGGGTACAGCAGCGGCTGGCCGATCGACTTCTTGTAGGCGTACGAGGCGATGGTGGGGACCTTCGCCATCAGTCGCACGGTGGACATCTCGACGTGCGAGGCGTCGAACGGGTCCAGGCTGTCCTGGTAGAAGGTGGAGATGGCGCTGACGGCCGAGGAGAGCACGGCCATCGGGTGCGCGTCGCGCGGGAAGCCGTCGAAGAAGCGGCGCATCTCCTCGTGCAGCAGCGAGTGCCGGCGGATCCGCTCGGTGAACTCGGTCAGCTGCTGCTGGGTCGGCAGCTCACCGTAGATCAGCAGGTAGGAGACCTCCAGGAAGGAGGACTTCTCCGCGAGCTGCTCGATCGGGTACCCCCGGTAGCGCAGGATCCCCGCGTCGCCGTCGATGTAGGTGATGGCGGACGAGCAGGCCGCGGTGTTGACGAAACCGGGGTCGTACGTCGTCATCCCGGTTTCCTTCAGCAGCTTGCCCACCCCGATGCCGGCGGGGCCCTCGACCGCGGATTGCACCGGCATCGAAAGCTGCCCACCGGGGTGATCGAGCTTGACTTCCGTCATGTTTCCCTCGCTTCGCCGGCAGATCTGCGTTGAATTGCCTTCGCTTTTACCGTAATCACGGTCGAGGAGATACCGCCCGGCGTGGTTCGACGGTGAGGCATGCGTCACCCGTTTCCCGACCAGCCAGCCGGGAAACCCGCGCAATCCGGGCGCGCCGGAGCCGACGAGGCATGGGAACGCTACGCCCACCCCCACTGCCCGCCCGCGCCCGCCCTCTCCTCGGCCAACGCCCCTGCCCCCATCCACCCCCATGGCGCCCGTCCGCCCCGCCCTCGCGCGGTGATCATGAAGTTTGCGTCTCCGGTAAACGCGTTCCCGGACGCAAACCTCATGATCGACAGCACTGGGCGCGGGGACGGCGCCGGGGGCCACGGAGGGCCGGGGGCCGGGTCAGGAGAGGGTTAGGCGGAGGAGGGTGCCGTCGGTGGCGACGCGGTAGACGTCGAGGCGGTTCGCGCCCGCGTGGAAGAGCCGGTCGTCGGCGAGCAGGGCGGCGAACCGGCGTCCCCCGGCGTCGCGGGGGACCACCGGGACGACCGCGCCGACCCGGCCGTTGACGGCGATCGCCAGCGACGTGCCGTCGGGTACCTCGTCGGGCACGTCGCCCCAGACGGCGGCCGGCAGCCGCCCGGTGTCCGGGTCCACCGCGCCGAACGCGGCCAGGTCCCCGACGCGGGCGGTGCCGCCCGCCGGGCGGTCGCCGACGGCGGTGCCCACCAGCGGATGGGGCGCGGGCGGCGCGACCGGGGCCGGCACGCCGCCGGCGATGGGGGTCGGCTGGCCGGGGCGGTCGTAGAAGACCTTGCCCGCGTCGGCGCGCGGGGCCTGCCGGGCGGACCGGCCGTCGACCGGCCACGGGAGCCGGACGGCCGCCTCGTCGGCGATGGTGGGCAGCAGGTCGACGTGCTGCCAGTTCCGGTCGTCGATCCGCCCGGCGCGCTGGCCGGGGGTCTTGACGAACGTCGGCACCCAGGCGACCTCGCCGGGCGCGGTCCGGATGGCGTCCATGCCCCGGCCCTGGGCGCCCGGGGTGAAGCTGACGCCGTGGTCGGCGGTGACCACCAGCAGGGCCTGGTCGTAGAGGCCGTTGGAGCGCAGCGTACGCAGGGTCTGGCCGATCAGCCGGTCGGTGTAGCCGAGCTGCGCGAGGTGCCGCCGGCGGGCCAGCTCCGCCCAGCCGTCGCCGTCGTTCGGCAGGTCCCCCGGTGCGTCGTAGCGCGCCCCCGACGGCAGGTACGCCCACGGCGAGTGCGGCATCAGCAGGTGCAGAAAGTGCAGGGTGGGTCGGGGCGCCGGCCGCAGCCCGGCGAGAAAACTGGTGAACCGGGCCGGCTGGTTGTCGTCCAGGCTGTCCCAGCGGAACTTCGGGTCCGCCGGCACCGGCTCGGCGGCGTCGATGCCCGCCTCCGCGCGGGTCCGCTCGCGGTACGAGTCCTCCGGGTCGACGCGGCTGTCGACCGGGGCGGTCACCTGGCGCAGCAGCCCGCCGGCCTGCCGGACGAGCACGCCCATCCCCTGCTCCGGGCTGACCGGCTGCTCGCAGCGGCTGGGCGGGCAGAGCCGGGTGATGCTCTCCTCGGCGCGGACGTCGTACAGTCCGCCGAGGGCGGTGAAGAGGTTGTCCGGGTACTGCGAGTAGTGCGGCGCCGCCGCCCGCTGCGGGTACCGGCCGGTGAGCATCGCCGGCAGCGCGTAGGGCGTCCAGCCGCTGACGCCGGTGGCGTTGCGGTACCAGGTGGAGCCGGCGGCCAACTCGGCGAAGTGCGGGAACCGGGCGGCGTCGATCCGCCCGTCCGGACCGAGCAGGGACACCAGGGGCAGTTCGTCGAGGACCAGCACGACCACCGGCGGGTGGTTGCCGGGCCCGGCCACCCCGGCGGCGCCGCCCTCGCCCCGGGGCAGCACCAGCGTCGAGGTGGGCGAGGCGAACACGAACAGCCCCACGAAGAGCAGCGGTCCGGCCGCGGCCAGCCGCAGCACCCGCCCGGGCGCGCGCCACCGCCGGTGCGCGGCGGCCCCGGCGGCCCCGGCCACCGCGGCGAGCAGCAGCAGCGGTACGCCCCGCAGCGGCGTGCCGTGCCGGCCGACCTGCACGGCCAGCGCGGCGAGCAACAGGCCGACCAGCAGGGTGTGCGTCGCCGACCGTGCGGTGCGTCCGGCCAGCCGGGACAGCGCGCCGAGCAGCGCCACGGCGGCGGTGGGCACCAGCGCGACCAGCGCCACCAGCAGCAGGATCTCCCCGCGGTCGGCCCGGTGGAACAGGAAGAAGTCGGGGCTGCGCCCGAGGACGTCCAGCAGCGGCTGGGTGACCACGAGCCCGGCCAGCCCCACCACCTCGGCCGTCCGGCCCAGCTCCGTACGCCAGCCGCCGGACAGCCGGTGGCCCGGCCCGGACGCCGGCTCAGCCACCCACGACCGCCGCGTAGAGCGTCCGGGTGCCCGAGGGCAGGTCGAGCCGCCGCGCGATCCGGCAGCGCGCGGCGAGCAGCCGCTCGAACTCGGCCGGCCGGTAGTCGGGGAAGAGGCCCTCGGGCTTGTTGGCCAGCAGCCGGCGGGCCATCGGGTCCTCGGGGTGGACGAACTCCACCACCACGCGGGCGCCGGGGGCGGCGAGCCCGACGAGCCAGTCCAGCACCTCGGGCAGCGGCACGTTGCGCCCGATCGCCAGGTGGTGCACCACGGCCAGGGCGAGGACCGCGTCGGCGCCGGCCCGGTCGGCGAACGAGGCCCGCTCGACGCCGCGCCAGCCGCCGCCGGGCGACGGGTCGGCGAGGTCCATCACCAGGGGCAGGATCCGCCGCTCCCCCGCCGCGCGGAGGTCCCGGTAGAGCCCGTCCACCACGCCCGGGTCCTGCTCGACCGCGACGACGTAGTCGGCGTGCCGGGCGGCGAGCCGGGCGTACCGGCCGTCGTTGGCGCCGAGGTCCAGCGCCAGGCGGGGTCGCGGCCCGCCGGCCAGCGCCTCGGTCACGAAGCGTTCCTTCGCGGCCCGGTCGTCGGCGGTGTACGCGCAGGTGCGCTGGTAGTCGACCCAGTGGCTGGCCGCCGGGCGGGGCTCCAGCCGCCGGACGAGCTTCTCGATCCCGCGCACGGTGGCCAGCGCCAGCTCGCGGGAGTAGCCGGCCGCCCGCAGCTGGGAACGGACGTCGGCGGTGCTGGCGCGGGCGTTGCGCCGCTGCATCGCGTCGTGCAGGTGCACGTGGGTGGGCACGCCGGGCAGCAGCCGCCGGGCGCCGCCGAACAGCCGGCGCATCTGGTCGGGCTCGATGCCGTCGACCCGGGCGCGCAGCCAGGGCCGGAAGTCCAGCCCGAGGTGGGCGCCGAGCAGCAGCGGGTAGAGCAGCGTCTGACAGAACTGCCGGTACCCGGCCCAGGGCTCGCCGTCGCGGGCCGGGGTGAACGAGCCGACGTCGATGAACACCGGTTCGGCGCCGCGCCACTGGAGGTTGTAGGCCGAGCCGTCCTTCGTGGTGAACCCGGCCGGCAGCGCCGCCCGCAGGATCTCCAGGTGCAGCAGCGCCGCGTCGCGGAGCATGGTGAAGGACCACTCGTACGGGTGGGAGACGAACGGGATGCGCTCGTGGCGGAGCACGGCGGCCCACCGGTCGCCCGACGGCACGGTCGGCGACTCGACCGCCTCGGTGCCGCACACCTTGCCGGCGGCCAGCAGCGGCGGGAAGAACTCGCTGGCGGTCAGCGCCCGCCACTCCCCGGCGGCCTGCTCGTCCAGCCCGCGCAGCACGTCGCCGTCGAGGTGGAAGACCCGGTTGGCGGGGTCGCGGAAGGAGCCTGGCTCGGTGCGCAGACCGGTGCGGGAGGTCACCATCGGCCGGGGTCAGCGCTGGTCGGTGGGCTGGCGGCGGAACCGGTCGACCAGTCGCCGCCAGTAGAGCTTGGCCGCCACCGCGGCGCCGGCCACCCCGCCGACCACCGCCTGCACGATCAGGCTGCCGGACCCCGCGTCCAGGTAGGCCAGGTGTTCCACCGACCGCTCCTTCCCTCGCGTCTCGAGACCGGCGTACGCAGGCAGGACCCCTTGGGGTATTTGCCCGGAAAGCCGGACTTGTCTGACACGCTACGCCGATCGTCCCGGCCGTGAAGGCCACACCGGCACTCCGTCCGCCGTCCGTTTCGTTCAAGACGCGCGCCGGGGGACGTCCCTACCGTGGGGCCCATGACACCGACACTCGACCTCATCGGGATGGTCACCAGCGACCTGTCCCGTTCCCTCGCCTTCTACCGGCGGCTCGGCCTCGACATCCCGGCCGACGCCGACACCGCGCCGCACGTGGAGGTCATCCTGCCCGGGGGCCTCCGGCTGGCCTGGGACACCGCCGACACCGTCCGCGCGTTCGACCCGGACTGGCGGCCCGGGGGCGGCGGCGGGGCCAGCCTCGCCTTCCGGTGTGCCGACCCGGCCGAGGTGGACCGGCTCTACGCGGAGCTGGTGGCGGAGGGCCACGAGGGCCACCTGCCCCCGTGGGACGCCTTCTGGGGCCAGCGGTACGCGGTGGTGCGCGACCCGGACGGCAACGGCGTGGACCTGTTCGCCCCGCTCCCCCGGGCCTGACCGCGTATCAGGTCGGCGTGGGCCGGGCGAGGAGGTTGCCGGCGGTCAGGTCCAGCTGGGTACGCAGGAAGCGGAACTCGACCCGGCGGGCCTCGTGCGCGATGGTGAGGATGCCGAGCCGGACCTGTTGGTGCACCACGTCGTCGAGCTCGGTGACCGGATGGGCGGGTGTGGTCCCGTCCGACGCCGAGGCGTCGAGGGGGCCGGTCACCGGTGCCGCCGCAGCCGTTGCGCCAGCACGAAGCCGGCGCCGCCCAGCAGCAGCACGCCGCCGCTGATGATGAGCATCGGCGCGTCGTGCCAGCGGCCGCCCCAGTGGGCTCCCCAGCCGAAGTCGACCGGCACCAGCACCACCGTCAGGTACCCGAGGGCGAACACCAGCAGCGCGGGATGCCGCTCCAGCCAGGCCAGCACCAGCAGGGCCAGCCCGATCCCGCCGATCGGAGTGAGCAGCCGGAACAGGACCCGGACGAAAGCGGGCGGGTCGAGGAGCTGAGGGTCGGGAACGATCCACGCACCCGCGCCGGCCGCGAGGGCGGCGAACAGCACGACCGTGAGCGCGACACCGGTGAGCACGTACGGTCGCACCCGGGCGTCCACTGCCCGGGCCCGGGCGACCCGCAGGTAGCCGCCGGCGATCACCACGTACGCCAGGGAGAGCGCCGCCAGCCAGTAGAGCTGCGGGACCGGTTCCCAGATCCTGCACACCTGATCGCCGCCCACCGCCCGGCAGTCGCTGACGACCGTGGGACCCCACCCGGAAACCGGAATCGCGCCGAAGGTCGCCACGGCCAGCACCAGCAGCGGCAGCCACGTCACCCGCTGGGCCAGACGAACCCGGCGCGCCAGGCCCCGCGCCTCGGCCAGGAGCCGGCGGGGATCGCCGCCGGCAGGAACCACATCTGAAGTCATGCCAATAGGTCTCCATAGCCACGCTCAGCGGGGCAGCAGGGCGGTCGGCGGCACCCCGGCCAGGTCGCGTACGTCCCGGGTCAGGTGGGCCTGGTCGGCGTAGCCGCAGCGGGCCGCCACCTCGGCCAGCGGGGTGCCGGCGCGGGCCAGCGCCAGCGCGCGCCGCATCCGCAGGATCCGGGCCAGGGTCTTCGGGCCGTACCCGAACAGGTGCCGACACCGGCGGTGCAGGGCGCGCGGGTCGAGGCCGACCCCGGCGGCGGTCGCGGTCACGGTGGTGCCGGCGGCCAGCGCGGCGGGCACCCGGGCGCCGAGCGGATCGGGCCCGCCGGCCGCCCGCAGCCGTCGCGCGGCGATCTGCGTGAGCACGTCGGCCGGGGCCGTCTCCGCCCGCTCGGCCAGCCGGGCGACGTCCCGCCCGCCCCACAGCTCGGCCAGGGGCACCCGCCGGTCGCGCAGCTCGATCGCCGGTACGCCGAGCACCGCCGGGCCGGTGCCCGGCGGCAGCCGCAGCCCCACCCAGCGCTCCGCCGGCCCGCCGCCGCTGAGGTGGGCGGTGCGGTCCGGCCCGGCCACCACGAGCCCGAGACGGCTCGACCAGAGCAGGTCGACGCAGCCGTCGGGGAGCACCCTGGTCGGCGCGGCGCCCGCTGTCGTGGCGCTGGTCCAGAGCACCGCGCCGGCGAACCCGGCCGGACGTTCCCGGTACATGCCGCCCAGCCTGCCACGCTCGGGCTAGCCTCCGGGTGTGCGATGGTCGGTGCTGGACGCTCCCCTCGACTCCTCCGGACGCGGCCGGGGCGAGCACCGCGCGCCCGCCGCGCTGCGGGCCGCCGGGCTGCTGGGCCGGCTGGGCGTGGCCGACGCCGGCGGGGTCGACGCCCTGATCACCGACCCGGTCCGGGATCCGGAGACCGGGGTGATCGGCGTCGACCAGGTGCGCCGCGCCGCCCGCGCGACCGCCGTCCGGGTGACGACCCTGATCGGCACGGGGCGCCACCCGCTGGTGCTCGGTGGCGACTGCGCGATCCTGCCGGGCATCCTGCAGGGGCTGCCCGCCGGCTTCGACCTGTGGTTTCTCGACGCCCACCTCGACTTCGAGGACGGCCGCACCTCGCCCACGGGCGAGGCGGCGGACATGGACCTGTCGATCGTCACCGACCACGGCCCGGCGGGGGTCCTCGACCGGGAGGGGCCGCTGGTCGACCCCGACCAGGTGTACGTGCTCGGCCACCGGCCGCTCGACCGGGCCACGGAGGGCAGGGAGGCCTCCCGGGTCGACCCGGCCGTCCACCTGGTGCCGGCGACCCGGATCCGCGGCGCCGACGCGGCGGCGGTGGGCCGGGAGCTCGCCGTCGGTACGACGCCGGCCTGGCTGCACCTCGACCTCGACGTGCTCGACCCGCTCGTGCTGCCGGCGGTCAGCTACCCGGAGCCGGGCGGCCTGGATTGGGCCGACCTGATCGCGCTGGCCCGGCCGCTGGTGTGCTCGGGTCGGCTGCTCGGCATGAGCGTCACCGACTTCAACGCCGACGAGGACCCGGACGGGCGGCACGCCGACCGGATCGGGCAGGCCCTCGCCGAACTGCTGGCCGACTGAACGTCGACCCGCGCGCCGGCACCGGTCGTCGCCGTCGAACCGGACACGCGTCGGCCGCCCCGGCGCGGCGCGCTCACGCCTCGGTGGCGGCGCCCGGCAGCCGGACGGTGAACACGGTCCGCCCCGGCCGGCTGTCCAGCTCCACCGAGCCGTGGTGGGCCGCCACCACGGCGGCCACGATCGCCAGGCCCAGGCCGGTGCTGCCGTGCGCCCGCGACCGGGAGCTGTCGCCCCGGGAGAAACGCTCGAACACCTCGGCCCGCAGCGGCGGCGGCACGCCCGGACCGTCGTCGGCGACGCCGAGCACGGCGACGTCGCCGGCGAGCCGCAGGGTGGCGGTGACCGTGGTGCCGGCTGCGGTGTGCACCCGGGCGTTGGCCAGCAGGTTCGCCAGCACCTGGTGCAGCCGCGCCGGATCGCCGGGCACCCGGACGACGGTCTGCGGCAGGTCGAGCCGCCACCGGTGCTCCGGCCCCGCGACGTGCGCGTCGCCGAGCGCGTCCACCAGCAGGGCGGACAGGTCCACCGGCTCGACCGCGAGCGGACGGCCCGAGTCGAGCCGGGCGAGCAGCAGCAGGTCGTCGACGAGTCGGGTCATCCGGGCGCTCTCGGACTCGACCCGGCGCAGCGCGTGGGCCACGTCGGGCGGCACCTCGGCCCGGCCGCGCCGGGCGACCTCGGCGTACCCCCGGATGGCCGCCAGCGGGGTGCGCAGCTCGTGGCTGGCGTCGGCGACGAACTGGCGCACCCGGGTCTCGCTGGCCTGGCGGGCGGCGAGCGCGGCGCCGACGTGCCCCAGCATCCGGTTCAGCGCCGCGCCCACCTGCCCGACCTCGGTGCGCGGGTCGGTGTCGGCGGCCGGGACCCGCACCGACAGCGCCACCTCGCCGCAGTCCAGGGGCAGCTCGCTGACCCGGCCTGCGGTGGCGGCCACCCGGCGCAGCGGGCGCAGGGTCGCCCGCACGACCAGGGCACCGGCCCCGCCGGCGACGAGCAGCCCCACGGTCGCCACGCCGGCCTGCGCGGCGACCATCCACCAGACGGTCTCCGACACGCCCGACAGCGGCAGGCCGAGCACCCGCACGGTGCCGCCGGGAAGCTGGCGTGCCACCACCCGGTAGTCGCCGCGCCCGCCCAGCTCGCGGGTGCGGGGCCGGCCGTCCGTGGGCAGGTCGGCGAGGCCGGTCAGGTTTTCGGCGGGGACGGCGCGTTCCTCCCGGCCGGCCAGGGTCCAGGCCCGCACCACCCGACCGTCGACCACCTCCGCGGCGACGGTCCCCGGCGGAAGGCCCCGGGGGATCCGCGCGTCCGGCCCGCCGGTCGCGCCGGGCGGCACCTCGAAGGGCGACGGCGCGCCCCGACCGGGACCCGTCCGCATCGGCGTCAACTGCTCGTCGACCCGGTCGATCAGGAACTGCCGCAGCGCGACCGTGGTGATCCCGCCGATGGCGAGGCTGACCAGGGCCAGCAGGGCGACCAGGATGACCACCAGGCGGGTCCGCAGCGACAGCCCGGCCAGCCGGTGGCGGAGCCGGCCAGCGGAGCGCTCACTCCGCCGGTCGGAGGACATACCCCGCGCCGCGCAGCGTGTGGATCATGGGCTTCCGGCCCGCGTCGATCTTCTTCCGCAGGTACGAGATGTACAGCTCCACCACGTTGGCCTGACCGCCGAAGTCGTAGTGCCAGACCCGGTCGAGGATCTGCGCCTTGCTGAGCACCCGGCGTGGGTTGCGCATGAGGTAGCGCAGCAGCTCGAACTCGGTGGCGGTGAGGGTGATCGGCCGGCCGTCGCGGCGCACCTCGTGGCTGTCCTCGTCGAGGCTGAGGTCGCCGACCGTGAGCACCGCGTCCGGGCGGGCGGCGACGGCGAAGCCCGAGCGGCGCAGCAGCGCCCGCAGCCGGGCGATCACCTCCTCCAAGCTGAACGGCTTGGTGACGTAGTCGTCGCCGCCGACGGTCAGCCCGGCGATCCGCTCCTCCACCGCGTCGCGCGCGGTCAGGAAGAGCACCGGCACCGTCGGGGCGTGCTCACGCAGGCGGCGCAGGACCTGGAAGCCGTCCAGGTCGGGCAGCATCACGTCGAGCACGACGGCGTCCGGCTGGAACTGCCGCGCCGCGCTCAGCGCCGACGTGCCGTCGCCCGCCGTACGCACCTGCCAGCCCTCGTAGCGCAGCGCCATCGACAGCAGGTCGGCCAGGGTCGGCTCGTCGTCGACCACCAGCACCCGCACCGGCTCCCCGTCGGGGCGGCGCAGCTCGATGCGGCCCGCCCCGGCCCGCCCGTCCGTCACCATGCCCCCATGGTGGGCCGGCCCGCTGTGCCCGACCCGTGCGTCACCTGTGTCCCCGCTGTGCGTCGGCCGTCAGCACCGCCGGGCGGCCGACCGCCACGGTGGCCGCCCCGCCCGGCGTGCGGCGGCCGGTCTCATTCGGTCATTCCCACCGGGTAGGTGTGCACGAAGCGCATCGTCCAGGTGTCGCCGCCGGCGCGATGCTCGCGCTGGTAGAGGTGGTCCGGCCCGCCGGCGGTGGCCGGCCCGGCGCCGTCGGGGTGGCGCAGGATCCAGTGCGCCGGCGGGGAGCCGTCCGGCTCGGCGGGCAACGCCCGGACCAGGTCGTGGGCCGGGCCGCCGACGAAGCGTACGGTCACCTCGCTCATCCGCGCGCCCGCCTTTCCGCGTACCGCCCCCGACACCGGCCCTGGCTCGCAAGCTACCGCAGCGCAGGGCGGCGCCGCCCGGATCCGGCAGCGGTTTGCCCTGATCGGAGCCCGGGTACCGCAGCTTTGGGCGGCCCGTCGCGGGATGGGCCACGAGCACAGGGAGCGGTCGATGAGAACGCTGGACGGGCGGTACCGGCTCGAACAGCGCATCGGCATCGGCGGCATGTCGGAGGTCTGGCGGGCCCACGACGCGGTGCTGGACCGGCCGGTCGCGGTGAAGGTGATGTCCCCCGGGCAGGAGGGCCAGGACACCTCCGTGGAGCGGATCCGCGCGGAGGCCCGCTCCGCCGCCCGGCTGGTGCACCCGAACGTGGCCTTCGTGCACGACTTCGGCACCTGCGGGACGGCCCCCGAGGCACAGGTGCCCTACATCGTCATGGAGCTGGCCGAGGGCGAGACGCTGGCCGCGCACCTGCGGGCCGGGCCGCTGGACTGGCGCATCGCCGTCCGGGTCTGCGCCGAGGTGAGCGCCGCGCTGGCCGCGGCCCACGCGCACGGCATCGTGCACCGCGACGTCAAGCCGGCGAACGTGATCCTGACCCCGGCCGGCGTGAAGGTGCTCGACTTCGGCATCGCCACCCCGTCCGGCACCCCCGACCGGTCGCCGGAGGGGATGGTGGTCGGCACGCCGGCCTACCTCGCGCCGGAGCAGCTGGAACGGGCGCCCGCCACCCCGGCCGCCGACATGTACGCCCTCGGCGTCCTGCTCTACTACTGCCTGACCGGCCGGCTGCCGTACCAGGCGGGCACCACGACCCAGCTGCTCGGCGCACGCCGGCGGCAGCCGCCGCTGCCGCTGCCGGAGATCGAGGGGCTGCCGCCGGAGGTGGCCGACCTGTGCGCGAGCTGCCTGGCCGACGACCCGGCCGACCGGCCGTCCAGCCTGATGGCCGCACTGCTGCTGGCGGAGGCGGTGGACGCCCGGGTGTACGTGCCGCTGCGGCAGCCCACCCCGCCGCGGCAGCGCGGCGGGTCGATCTCGCCGTGGACCGAGCGGGCGGCGGCCGAGGTGACCGAGGCGGCCGCCCTGCCCGACTGGTCCACCCAGGCCGGCTGAACGTCCGGCGCGCCGGCGTCGTGGGCCGCCTTCGACAGCGCCCTCCGGCCTCCCGCCAACCACCTGCGGTTTCACCGCCCGGGTGCCGGGTAGCCGGGCGGGTGAGCGACGGGAGGAACGCGATGCCGGAATCGAGCTCCTGGCTGAACGAGACGGCCACCGCGACCGCCGAGGGCGGCCACGTACGCACCGACGACGGAAGCCTGTCCACTGCCCTGGCGTCCCCGCTGGCGCCGCACTGCTCGGGGCTGACCCCGGAGCAGCTGCTCGCCGCCGCGTTCGCGTCCTGCCTGCACCACGCGGCGGTCGAGGCGGCGGGCGAGATCACCGACGAGGCGCACACCGTGCAGGTACGCGCGGAGGCGAAGCTCAGGCGCGACGACGACGGCCGGTACCGGGCCGACGTGCACGCGTCCATCTCGTCCGCCGGGCTGAGCCGGCAACAGCTGGCCGAGCTGGTCGAGCACGCGGACCGGCTATGGCCCTTCTCCAGCGGCGACGGCAGCCGGCACCGGCTCACCGTGACGCCGGCGGAGAACGGCCGGCACTGACCGACCGGCGGGCGAGCCCCGGGGGCGGATCGGGTCGCCTCGGGGGCCGACCCGAGGTCGTCCGCGGGGTCGGGAACGGCCTCCACCGTTCGGTGGAGGCTCTGCCCCGTCATTCCACTCTGACTCAAGATCGACTCTTCGCCCGATAAGCCATTCCTTACCGGATATAGGCGAAGGATCCGACAAGAGGAGATGGCGGAGTTGGTGGCCCGGCGGGCGTTATCGGCCCGCAGATCGGCGCAAATTGTGGCGCATGCCACCAAGCAGGCCGATGGCAAGAGGGGCTCGCCTTTCTAGCCTCGGCGGGTGCACCACGACGACCACCCCGACCAGAAGCTGACCCAGGATCGACCGGCCACCCACCCGGACGACCCCGCCTCGACCGAACGGACGACCGGCCGTCATCGCGCTCCGGAGCGGCAGCGTCGCGGCGGCCGGGCCCTGCTCGCCTCGACACCCGTGCGGGTCGCGCTCGCCACCGGCGTGACCTGCTGCCTCGGCGTGGCCGCGTTCGCCGGCACGCGCGAGGACGCCGACGCCGCGCGGGAGCCCGTGGCCGAGGCGCTGGCCGAGCGGTCCGTCGACGACGACCGCGCCTCGCGGTCGCTGGACCGGGCCGTCTCCCCCTCCCCCACGCTCAGCCCCAGCCCGACGCCGAAGCCGACCCCCTCGGCCACCCGCAAGCCGGCCCCGCGCAAGCCGGCCCCGCCGCCCCGCCCCCGCCCGGTCGCCGGGCTCACCCAGGCGCAGATGGACAACGCCAAGGTCATCGTCGACGTGGGCGTCGAGCTGAAGATGCCCCGCCGCGCCCTGGTGGTCGCCGTGGCGACCGCGATGCAGGAGAGCCGGCTGTACAACCTCGCCAGCGACGTGCTTCCGGAGTCCAGCCGGTACCCGCACCAGGGCAGCGGCTCGGACCACGACTCGGTGGGCCTGTTCCAGCAGCGCCCGAGCAGCGGCTGGGGCACGGTACGCGAGCTGATGCGCCCGTCGTACGCCGCGCGGGCCTTCTACGAGGCGCTGCGCGACGTCCCGGGCTGGCAGCAGATGAGCGTGGCCGGCGCCGCCCAGGCCGTGCAGGTCTCGGCCTACCCCGACGCGTACGCCCAGCACGAGGAGCTGGCCGGCACGGTCGTCGCCGCGCTGACCTGACGGTGCCGGGGGCCGCGCGACCCGGACCGGCGAGGTCAGCGGATCCCGGCGCGCCCGCCCGGCGGCTCGCTGGACGCGTCGGCGCCGCCGC
>NZ_JBFABB010000071.1:0-36468 GCF_040640035.1 Micromonospora sp. NPDC023633
GCGGGAAGCGGCCGCACGTGCGAGTCGTCGTGGGTGATGCGCCCGGATTCGGTCCCCCACCCGAGGTGGAGCGGGCCGTCGCGGACGGCGTCGCGTCAGGGAATGATGTTCGCCATGTCCTTGGGCATGGTCGCCTTCACGTCGTCCCACTCGCCCTGGGTCACGTGCCGGCGCAGGGTGTCCAGCACCACCTGCACCACGCGCTCCGGGCCGCCCTCGACGTCGTACGGGAAGCCCTGCCGGACCTCCAGCAGGAAGTCGTCCCGGTTGAGCTTGATCGGCACGTCCGACGGCTTCCAGCCGTCGAAGTAGATCCCGCGCACGAGCACCGGCAACTGCGCGGCGAACTCCACGCTCTCCTGCACCGGCATCCGGTCGCGCAGCAGGTGCAGCACCGTGCGCAGCGCGCAGTAAGACTGGTTGCGTTGCTCCTTGGGCCAGCCGTAGGCCTGCTCGATGTCCTTGAGGATCAGGTTGGTCTTGTCCATCGAGGACTCGAACGCGGAATGCAGCTGCTCAGCCATCTGTCCACCCCCGTACGTCGGTCTCCCACCGTCGGTCGTCGTCACGTCGCGGCGGCCCCACCGGGCCACGCGGCTGCCGGGTCGGGCTGACCCGCGCGGGGCGTGCCACCCACCGGGCGTCGGCGGACGACCCCACGACGTGCAGCACGGCACCGCGTCGTCGACCCGGTACCACCCGAACCGTCATCTCCACCCACCTCCGTGGTGTCGCGTCCGCGGCCACGGTCGACCGCACACACCGTCCATGCTGCGCGGCGACGGGGTGAGCGGCCCTCACCCGGACGGGATGAAACGCCACCCGGCTCAGGCGGCGTCGAGCAGCCCGGCGAGGGTCGCGGCGTTGGTCTGCGCGTAGTCCCGGTAGCAGTTGTTCATCAGCACGTGGGTCGCGCCGGTGGAGTCGGCCAGCTCGCGCAGCCTCGGCGCCCAGTCGCGCAGCTCCCGGTCGGCGTAGCGGTAGCCGAACTTCTCGTGGATGTCCTTGCTCGTCCACTTGTCGCTGTGCCCGTGGAAGCGCACCACCGCGAGGTCCGCGGTGGCGGCCAGCACCGGGGGCACCGACGAGCGGTGCCCCTGCGGCATGTCCACGCAGACGTACGCGAGCCGGTGCTCGCGCAGGAAGGCGAGGGTCTCGTCGGCGTTGGCGCCGTCGAACCAGGAGGCGTGCCGGAACTCGTAGACGGGGCGCAGCGGGGCGCACCGCTTCGCCACCTCCAGCAGGTACTGCTTGTTGTCCCGCTTGATGGTGAACCAGGGCGGGAACTGGAACAGCAGCGCGCCGAGCTTGCCCGCCTCCACCAGCGGGTCCAGCGCGGAGAGGAAGCGCGTCCAGACCTCCTCGTACGCCTGCGGCGGCAGGTCGTCCGGGTACAGGTTCTTCTTCTCCGTGTCCGGCCGGAGGTCCTTGTAGAGCGCGCCGGGCCGGGTCGGATGCCCGGTGAGCAGGCTGAACGCCTTGACGTTGAAGGTGAAGCCCGCCGGGGTGCGCTCGACCCACAACCTCGCCGTGCGCTCGGCGGGCGGCGAGTAGTAGGTGGCGTCCACCTCGACCAGCGGGAACTGGCGGGCGTAGTACGCCAGCCGCTTCTCGGGAGTGTCGGCGGTCTGCGGGTACCAGCCGGAGTCCAGCAACGTCCGGTCGGTCCAGGACGCGGTGCCGACCTTGATCTCACCCATGGGTCGACCTCACCGCGTTCCGGACCGACCGGCAACCGCTGGCGGGGATCAGGCCGCCCGACGCTCCCGGTTCTGCTTGCACTGCACGCAGGTGGTGGCGGAGGGGAAGATCTCCAGCCGCTCGACGGGGATCGCCGACGTGCAGCCCTCGCAGAAGCCGTAGGTGCCCTCCTCCAGCCGGGTGAGGGCGTGCTCGTACTGGGCGCGACGGTCGAGGATGGTCCGCAGGAGGGACTGCGCGGTGTCCCGCTCCGCCGTCTTGGTGCCGCTGTCGGCCTGATCGTCGCCGGCGGTGTCACCCACCTCCACCAGCCGCAGCACCTGGCTCTGCAGCACCGCCTGCTCGTACTCCGCGGACAGCTCGTCGTAGCGGGCCTGCAGGGAGCGCCGGATCTGGTCGATCTCCGCCTGGGATCGGCCCGTACCGATCGTGTCGTGGACGAGCATCGCTGCCTGCCTTTCTGGCCTGGAAATCCGCCGGGGCACCGGTACGTGCGCCCAGCCCTCGTGGTGGTCTGTGCGCGGGCGGATCACCCGCGCTCTGTGAGCCGGGCGAATACCCCGCCCCACCGACGCTCAAACCGACGAATTTTCGCCACGTCGCAGCATCAGGGCGACACCGGGGACTCCACCAGCGCCGGGTGCCGCGGATCGTCGGCGCGGACCACGACGTCGGCGAACGAGGCCGGGGCGACCTCGTCGGCGTAACGGGCGAAGGCGGGCAGCGTCCACCGCAGCGCCGGGTCGGTGCGCCGGGCCAGGGCCGCCGGGGAGAGCACCAGGTGGACCGTGACGTCGAAGGGCAGGCCCCCGCCGAGCAGCAGCGCCCCGCTGACCAGCAGGACGCCCCCGGGCGGCAGGTCGACGTACGCGGCGCGGCTGGCCCGGTCGGCGGTGGCGTCCCACAGCGAGGGCAGCACCCGCCCGGAGCCGCCGGGCCCGGCCGGGTCGAGCACCTCCCGGCGCAGCCCCGGCTCGTCGACCCAACCCTCGTAGAACGCGTCGGGGTTGGTCCGGCCGTACTCCAGGCGCACCGAGGCGGGGCGGAGGAAGTCGGCGGCCCGTACGTGCAGCGCGGGCCGGCCGAGCGCGCGCAGCGGTTCGACCAGCGCGGCGGCGAGTTCGTCCGGGCCGGCCGCCGGGGCGCCGTCGACGGCCACCCGCAGCCGGCCGGGGGCGTCGGCGCCGGCGAGGCGCTCGGTCAGCTCGGCGACGAGCCGCTCCGGGGAGATGGGTCGGATGCGCATCCGACCATGGTGCCCCGCCGGCCGCCGCGGACGGTGTCAGCCGCTGCGGTCGATGGTGACGTGGGCGTCGTCGGCGAGTCGGTAGCCGACGCCGTAGACGGTGGTGACCAGCGGGACGTCGACGCCGACCTTGCCGCGCAGCCGGCGGACGTGCACGTCCACGGTGCGCACGCCGGCGTGCTCGTAGCCCCAGACCGCGTTGAGCAGCTGCAACCGGGTGAAGACCCGGCGGGGGTGGGCGACGAGGTGCAGCAGCAGGTCGAACTCCAGCCGGGTCAACGGCAACGGCTCGCCGTCGCGCAGCACCGACCGGGAGGACGCGAGGATGTGCAGGGTGGGGATGGTCGCGGCGGCGGCCGGGCGGGACGGCGAGCGGCCGGCGGGCACCGGGTCGGGGCGGCGTTCGACGGTGGCGTTGATGATCGTGCCCTCGCCGCGTTCCAGCATCTCCCGGGCGGCCTCCAGCAGCCGCCGGGCGGGCGGGGTCAGCGACTCCTCGGATGCCAACGGGATGTTCAGGGTCACCGTGAGCATCGGTACGACGGTGTTGGCGGGACGACGCTGGCCCCCCGGGGGTCGACCGGGAACAGCGGGCTGGGACGTATGCCATCCGGCGCGCGACGAGGCGGGGCTGACCGACATGGTCCTCCTTGGCTGGTCCGGGTATCTCCCCACGGCCCGGGACGCCGCTCCATCGATGCTTCCCGGCGCCCGGGCGAGGGTCAAGGGGCGGCTGCGTTGCATGAATGTGACAATTGACCGACGCATCGGAGCCGAATGCTCGCTCTGCGTACGAGGCCTGATGATTACAGCAGAGCCGCCGGGTTGACCCGATAGGGGGGTGCCCGCCCGGTTCACGGTGGTCGGTGCGGGTGGCGTCGGGGGTGGACGGACGTGAATCCCGTCGGCCCGGCCGAGGGTCACGGGCCCGCGACCGGTCGGCGCGCGGCGTACCGGCGACGGGACCCCGACCCCGGGACGCGGCGGCGCGGCGCGCCCGAGGTCGGGCACGCCGCGCGGGTGGCGCCGTCAGCGACTGCGTTCGATCTCGATCCGGGCCTCGTCGGCGAGGCGGTAGCCGACGCCGTAGACGGTGGTCACCACCGGCATGTCCGCGTCGAGCTTGGCGCGCAGCCGGCGGACGTGCACGTCGACGGTGCGCGCCACCGCGTGCTCGTAGCCCCACACCCGGCTCAGCAGCTGGAGCCGGGTGAACACCCGACGGGGCTGCTCCGCCAGGAACAGCAGCAGGTCGTACTCGATCCGGGTCAGCGGGATCACGCGGGAGCCCTGGTGGACCACCCGCGACCCGGTGGCGATCCGGATCGCGTGCGGGTCCACGACGGCCGGCACGGGGCGGGGCACCGCCGGCCGGTCCTCGGCGGCGCCGGGCCCCAGCCGCCCCTCCCCCGACTCGGCGAGTTCGCCGATCAGCTCCAGCAGCCGGGCCAGGCGGGGGCTCACCGGCCCCGGGGCGAGGTCGAGGGTGATGGTGAGGGTCGGCGCGGAACGCGGGCGGACCGGCGCGATCCGCTCGGGGCGGGTGGTGGAGTGGATCCGGGTGGGAATGGCGACGACGGACATGGAGCCTCCTGCGGCGGCGGTGCCGCCACGCCCGGTGGAGCGTGGCGGTCAGGACGGCGCCCGGCCGGCGGTCACCGGGGGCGCGGGGGTGGACGTGGGCTGCGGCGGGGTGGGGCCGAGCACGGGCAGGCCGGCGAGCCGCCAGGCGACGAAGCCGCCGACGACGTCCGTGGCGTGGCGCAGCCCGAGATCCTGGAGGGCCGCGGCGGCCAGCGAGGAGGTGTAGCCCTCCTGGCAGACGACCGCCACCCGCAGGTCGTAGCCGACCGCCTGGGGCAGCCGGGCCGGGCAGCGGGGGTCGAACCGCCACTCCAGCACGTTGCGTTCGATCACCAGCGCGCCGGGCACGGTGCCGTGGGCGGCCCGTTGCGCGGCCGGGCGGATGTCGACCAGCAGGGCCCCGCCCCGGTGCGCCAGGTGCGCGCGCTCCGGGTCCAGCCGGTCCAGCCGCGCCCGGGCGGCGGCCAGGATCTCGTCGATGCCCCGGGATCCCGGTGGCGCCACCGGGGCCGGACACGCGTGCGGGTCGGTCTGCGGCATGGTCGTTGCCTCCTCTGGTTGCTGACGGTTCACGTACGACGGCGGGCGGCCGGCGCGGCGCCGGGCGGCGCGCGGGCGGGGTGTGCACGGGCGGGGTGCGCGCGACGGCGTGACGCTCACCAGGCGACTCCCGCCTCGGCCACCTCGGCGACGCGCAGCCGGCCGTCGGTGAGCCGGTAGCTGGTCATCCGGCGCAGCGCGGGCCGGTAGACGTGGACGCTCACCGCCGGCTCGTCGTCCCGGTTGGACACCAGGTGCACGTGCCGCGGGCCGAAGCGACGGCCGGAGCCGGCCGGCAGCCGGTGCGGGCGGAGCACGCCACCGTCGACCGTCTCCTCGGTCAGGACTCCGGACACGACCAGGAACGCGCCGCCGCAGCCGCCGTGGTCGTGCAGGTCGGTTCCCTGACCGGGCAGCCAACTCAGCGCCCACACCTCGTGGTCGGGCTCGTGGGCGAGCCGGGCGTACCACCGGGCGGTCGGGTCGAAGCGCAGCGGCACCGGCCAGTGGGCGGGGTCGGCCGCCCAGCGTCGGGCTACGGCGAGCAGGTCGGGCGGGCGTCGGTCGGGCATGGCGGTCCTCGCGGTTCGGCGGTGCGTCGACCCAGCATAGGCTGCAAACCCTATTGGTTTAGTAGGTAATCCCAGAAACTGGGACCCCGCCGGTGGGCGCCGGTCGACGTGGTCGTCAGGTGCGCGCGGCGGTCAGCGGCGGACCGGCGGCGCCACCCGGTAGCCGGGAACGGACGGCCAGCGCACGGTCAACACGACCGACTCGCGCTCGGCGTACCAGGAGTGGTCCACGCCCCGCCCCCACACCACGTAGTCGCCGGGCTCGCCGAGCAGCACCGTCCGGTCCGGCAACTCGACCCGGAACCGGCCGCTGACCAGCACCAGCAGGGCCGTGCGCCGCTCGTCGGTGGCCCATCGGGAGCGCGCCTCCCCGGCCGGGTGCACCCCCCACTTCACCTCGACGTCGGCGCTGTGCCGGGCGTCGCCCGGAGGCATGAAGTGGCCGAGCAGCCAGCCGGCGTTCGTCGCCCCGTCGACGCCCGCGTTGCCCACGTACACCCTGTCGTCCATCGCCCCTCCCCCAGCACGTCGGCCGAGCAACGTACCAGGCGGGCGTCCGACTAACCTGGACCGGTGAGTGAGGAACTCGACGCCGAGACGCTGGCGTTCGCGCACCGGATGTTCGACCTGGCGCGCGACGGCGCCACCGCCGAACTGGCCGACTACGTCGACGCGGGGCTGCCGGTCGATTTGACCAACGACAAGGGCGACACGCTGCTGATCCTGGCGGCCTACCACGCCCGCCCCGAGACCGTCGACGCGCTGCTCGCCCGCGGGGCCGACCACTCCCGCACCAACGACCGGGGCCAGACGGCGCTGGCCGCCGCCACCTTCCGCAGCAGCACCGAGGCCGTCCGGGCGCTGCTCGCCGCCGGGGCCGACCCGCACCACGGCAGCCCGTCGGCGGTGGAGACCGCCCGCTTCTTCGACCTGCCCGAGATGCTCACGCTGCTGACGGCGCCGACCGGCTGACGGCGACGCCCGGCGCGGGACCGGCCGCGGAGGACGCCCACGGGACCGGCCGCGGAGAACGTCCGCGCGGGCCGGGCTAACGGCGACGCCCGGCGCGGGACCGGCCGCCGGCACGGGGCACGGACTGACCGCGTCGCCCGACGTATCCGGCCTGCGCCCGGTATACAGGGTCGGTGGAGGATCCGCTGCCCGAAGAGATGCGCACCGCCGCCACGGCGCTGCTGGCCGCGCTTGGCGAACCCGCCCGCGCCCAGGCCACCCACCGGTTCGACGACGAGGCGGCCCGCCGCTGGCTGGAGTACCGGCCACGGCCCCGGCCGGGGGTCTGCCTGGCCGACCTCGACCGCGCGGGGCGCAAGGCCGCGCACCGGCTGCTGGCGACCGCGCTGAGCCCACCGGCGTACGCCCAGGCGATGGCGATCGTCGCGCTGGAGGAGGTGCTGGACCGGGCGGAGGGCTGGCGTCGGGGCCGGCACAGCGGCGACTACTGGGTGGCCATCTTCGGCGATCCGGCCCGCGACGACGCCTGGGCGTGGCGCCTGGAGGGGCACCACCTCTCGGTGAGCATGACCGTGGTGGACGACCAGGTCTCCCCCGCGCCGGTCTTCCTCGGCGCCAACCCGGCCACCGTCCGGTACGCCGGCCGCCCGGTCTCCCGGCCGCTGGGCGTGGAGGAGGACCTGGCCCGCGCCCTGCTCGACGCGATGGGGCCGGCCGGCCGGGCCGCCGCGATCATTGCCGACGAGGCGCCCGGGGACATCATCAGCGCCACCCGTCCCCGGGTGGACGGGCCGCTGGAGCCGCTCGGGGTGCCCGCCGACCGGCTCGGGCCCACCGGGCGGGCCCTGCTGGACCAGCTCGTGGCGCTCTACCTGGACCGGCTCCCACCCGAGTTGGCGATCCGGGAGGCGCGCCGGCTGAACTCCGGGCAGCTGCACTTCGCCTGGGCCGGCCCGACGGTGCCCGGCCAGCGCCACTACTACCGGGTGCAGGGCGACGACCTGCTCATCGAGTACGACAACACCACCGACGACGGCAACCACGCGCACACCGTCCTGCGCCGCCCGGCCAGCGACTTCGGCGCCGACGTCCTCGCCGCCCACCACGCCGACGCCCACCCCACCCCCTGACCCGCCCCCGCCCCTGCACCCCCGCGCCTGCGGCGCTGCTCCCCCGCCCACCCAGCAGCGTCGATCATGCAGTTGCGGCGCCCCGCGAAAGGTGCGAACAGGCGTTCACTCCCCACCACTACTGCATGATCGACGCCATGAGGGGGGCGGACCGGGGTGGTGGTCAGGTGGTGGTCAGGGGCGGTGGTGGGCCAGGTCGACGGTGGCGTCGGAGACGTCGGCCAGCGCGTCGAAGGTGGTGGCCTCGGCCCGCCGCCCGGCGTCGAAGCGGCGGACCAGGCGGGCGCCCAGCGAGACGCCGACCGCGCCGACGCCCAGGGCCACCAGCTCGGTGAGCAGCAGTACGACGGAGGCGCCCCGCTGCGGCGCGTCAGCCCGGACGAGGCAGGCGACCAGGAACAGCGCGGCCATCGCCACGTTCACCAGGTTGAAGGTGATCGCCGTGCGCCGGGTCCGGTCGACCGGCACGTCCCACAGGTCGATCATGCCGGCCACGGCGGCCAGCGCGGCGGCGACCAGGGCCGCCACGGACGTCCAGTAGCCCACCTCGCCGAGGAAGGCCGGCCCGCCGAGCACGTCGGTCAGGTCGAACACGGTCGCGCTCACGAAGAGCCCGAACGGGAACGTCACCAGCATCGGTTGGATCGGGTGCCCCTGCACCCGCAGCCGGCTCTGCATCGTTCCTCCCCAGGGTCGGCACGCATCACCAGTCCAGGGTGCTACCCGGGCACCGGTACGCCGAAACGACACGCGGCCCGCCGGCCCCGCTGCTCACGCTGGTCACCGCCGCCACACCGGCCACTTCCGCCACCCCGACGACCCCCGCCAACGCCGCCGATGCCGGCCACCCCGCGCCGCCGGGGCCGCCCCGTCCATCCGGGCGGACGGGCCGGCAGGGTGGCTGGGCGGCGGGGTGGCGGGCGGGTCAGTTGTCGCGGGGGCGCGACACGGTGGCGACCAGCCGGTCGGCCACCTCCCGCAGCGGGATGTCCAGCGACGACGCCGCGCTGCGCAGCACGTCGAGCGCCTCCTCGGCCGGGCAGCCGCGCTGGGTCATGATCACGCCGATCGCCTGCCCGACCACCCCGTCGCCGAGCGCCGAGGGGTCCCGCTCCTCGGCCTTGGCCGCCTTGCGCGCCCGGTCGCGGACCGCCGCGAGGAGCAGCCCGGCGTGCTCGGCGAGGAGCATCGCGGTGAGCTGGTGACCGGTGGTGAGCAGGTCGCCGGCGCCGGCGTAGAGGTTGATCGCCCCGATCACCTGGTCGTCGACGTCGACCGGGGCGGAGATCACCCCGCGTACGCCCAGCTCCCGCGCCCGTGGCGTCCAGGCCGGCCAGCGCTCCTCCCGGTCCAGCCGGTCGGAGAGGATCATCTCGCGCCGCCGGATCGCGTCCATGGCCGGCGAGTCGCGACCGTGCCGCAGGTCGTCCAGGCCGGCCAGGCGCGCGTCGGAGGCCGCCACCCCGGCCGGTTCGCCGGCGCGCAGCGCGGTGAAGCCGCACCAGCTCACGCCGGCCACCGCGTCGCGGGCGGTACGCACCAGCGCGTCCAGCGCCTCGTCGAAGTCGTCGACCGCGATCAGCCCGGCCGTCAGCTCGCGCAGCAGGGCGGCGGTCTCCAGCACACCCAGCCGCTCCACCGCCGGGTCCCGCATCTCCAGGTTCACCGCTCCACTGCCCCCACCGTCTCGGCGCGTGCTGCCGCACGTCCGACCGGCGCCGTCACCTGTTCCATCGTCTGGTCTCTCCCGACTCCTCGGACCCGGCCTACTACCCTCGCAAACCGGGGTCGAAACGGCGCAAAAGGGGGCCCCTTCCGGTACCCGGAGGCGCGGGAAGGGGCCCGGAGCGTCAGCGCGACGCGGAGCTGAGCCGCCGCCCCACCGAGGCGATCAACCGGTCCAGCTCCGAGCCGAACGGGTTGTCGTGCACGAGGTACGTCCAGGTCGCGCTCGGCCGCACCAGCTCCGCCTCGTCCGGCTCCCAGTCGTCCTCGAACTCCGTCTCCTCGAAGGTCTCGATGGTCCGCCGCTCGATCTCCGGGATCAGGTTGTTGAACGCCGGCACCGCCGCCCGGTGGAACTCGTCGAGCGGGTCGAGCCGGCCCAGGGCGCGCAGGTGCACGCCCTCACGCACCTCGGAGAGCTCCGCGAGGTGCTCCGCCCAGAGCCGGTCGAGGTGGTAGAGGGCGATCCACCGGGCGGCCCGGGCGAGCAGGTCCTCGTCCATCTCGCCGGCCTTCTCCGGCATCCGGTCCAGCAGCATCAGCGCCGCCACGTCGCTGGTCAGCAGCCGTTCCCGGCGCTCCGCGAGGGCCTTGCGCTGTTGCTCGACGACCACGCTGTAGCGCCAGGTGTTGCGGTGGATCTCGTGGTTGACGCCCTCGGCTACCCGCTGGGCGTGCTCGACGGCGTACTCGACCTGGTCGTCGGTGACCAGGCCGTCGGCGTTCATCCGGGGCGAGGCGGGGACGGCGTCGCCGGCGTGCCGGGCGACCAGGTCGTCCTCCAGGCTGACGAAGAAGACCGATCCGCCCGGGTCGCCCTGCCGCCCGGCCCGACCGCGCAGCTGGTCGTCGACGCGCCGGCTGTCGTGCCGGCCGCTGCCGATCACGTAGAGGCCGCCCAGCTCGGCGACCCGGTCCCGGTCGGTCTGGTCGCTGCCGCCCAGGCGGATGTCCACGCCCCGGCCGGCCATCTGGGTGGAGACGGTCACCGCGCCGTACGCGCCGGCCTCGGCGATGATCGCCGCCTCCTCGTCGTCGTTCTTCGCGTTGAGCACCACGCAGGGCACCCCGGCGGCGTTCAGGCCGGCGGCCAGCCCCTCGGACTCCTTCACGTCCAGGGTGCCGACCAGCACCGGCCGCCCGCGCTCGTGGTTGCGCTTGATCTCGTCGACCAGCGCCTCCTCCTTCTCCGCGCGGGTGGCGTAGATGCGGTCCGGCTCGTCCTCGCGCACGCACGGGGTGTTCGGCGGGATCACCGCCACCTCGAGGCCGAAGAACTCGCGGAGCTGGTCGCCGACCAGCACCGCGGTCGCCGTCATGCCGCACACCTTGGGGTAGAGCGCGATGTACGCCTGCACGGCGATGGTGCCGAGCACCTCGCCCTCGGCGGTGGCGTCGAGGCCCTCCTTGGCCTCCACGGCCGCCTGGAGCCCGTCCGGCCAGCGGCGACGCTGGGCGACCCGGCCCCGCATCTCGTCGATCAGCTCGACGGAGCCGTCCCGGACGATGTAGTCGACGTCGCGGTGCAGCAGCGCGTGCGCGTGCAGCGCCACGTTCACCGCGGAGAGCTGCGCGACGTGCTCCTCGTCGTAGAGGTCGATGCCGAGCTTGGCCTCCACGGCGGCCAGGCCGGCGGCGGTGAAGGCGACGCTGCGGCCGTCCTCGGCCACCGTGTAGTGCTTGCCCTTGCGCAGGCCGCGAACCTGCGCGGCGGCGGCGTGCACCGGATCCTGCTCGCCGGCGACCGCGCCGGCGAGGACCATCGGCACCCGGGCCTCGTCGATGAGGATCGAGTCGGCCTCGTCGACGATCGCGGTGCGCAGCGGCGGCTGCACCCGGTCCTCCACGTCGGTGACGAGCTGGTCGCGCAGGTAGTCGAAGCCGGCCTCGCTGACCGAGACGTAGGTGACGTCGCACGCGTAGGCGTCGCGCCGCTCCTGCGGGGTGGACGCCTCGTTGACCCAGCCGACGGTCAGGCCGAGCAGGGTGTAGACCGGCTCCATCCAGAGGGCGTCGCGCCGGGCCAGGTAGTCGTTGACGGTGAGCACGTGCACCGGGCCGTTGCCCAGTCGGACGTGCCCGTACGCGGCGATGGTGGCGGTGAGCGTCTTGCCCTCACCAGTGGCCATCTCGGCGACCTTGCCGGAGAGCAGCGCCATCGCCCCGAGCAGCTGCACGTCGTACGGCCGCTGGTCGAGGCCGCGGCGGGCGGCCTCGCGGCCGATCGCGCAGATCTCCTCGTAGCCCGTGGCCTTGCCGGCGGCCTCGGTGAGCTCGGCGTCGTCGAGCGCCGACAGCTCCTCCTCGCGCGCCTCGACGGCCGGCAGCAGCTTCTCCAACGGCCCCAGGTCGACCGTCGTCCCCGGGCGCTGGAGGAACCGGCGGAACTTGCTCTTCAAGCGTTGCGACACACCCATGAGCGGCAACGGTACGCGACCGGGGCCGGCGTTGGCGGCCCGCCCGGCGCGCCGCCGCGCGGGTGTCGCCGCCGGGCGCGTCGCGGGCGTGGACCGCTCAGGTCACCAGGAGCTGGTGGCTGGCCAGCTCACGGTAGAGCGGGCTGGTCCCGGTGAGCTCCTCGTGGGTGCCGGTGGCCGCCACCCGGCCGCCGTCGAGCACCACGATCTGGTCGGCGTCGACGACGGTGGAGAGGCGGTGCGCCACGATCAGCAGGGTGCGCCGGGCGGCCACCGCGTCGATGGCCCGGCGCAGCGCGGCCTCGTTGCGGGCGTCGAGGTTGCTGGTCGGCTCGTCGAGCAGCAGCACCGGCGGTCCGGCCAGCAGGGCGCGGGCGATCGCCAGCCGCTGCCGCTCGCCGCCGGAGAGCAGCACCCCGCCCTCGCCCACCTGCACGTCCAGCCCTTCGGGGGCCCGCTCGGCGAGGTGGCCGAGGTTGACCTCGTCGAGCACCGCGCGCAGCCGGTCCTCGGTGGCCTCCGGCGCGCTGATCAGGAGGTTCTCCCGCAGCGTGCCGGCCAGCACGGGCGCGGACTGCTCGACGTAGCCGATCCGTGCGCGCAGGGCGTCGCGGGGCAGGTCGCGCACGTCGACCCCGTCGACGCGCAGCGCGCCCTCGGTGACCTCGTAGAAGCGCTCGACCAGCGCCAGCAGCGTCGACTTTCCGGCGCCCGACGGGCCGACCAGGGCGGTCCGGGTGCCGGCCGGCACGGTGAAGCTCACCTCGCGCAGCACCGGCGGGCCGCCGGGGTAGCCGAAGCCCACCCGGTCGAACTCGACGGACGCCGGCGCCCCGCCGGGGAGCGCCCGGGCCGGGGCGGTCGGTCGGTCGGCCGCCCCCTCGACCGGCACGGCGAGCACCTCCTCGATCCGTTGGAGCGCGCCCAGGCCCGTCTGCAACTGGGTGTAGGCGTGCACCGCCTGCCCGAGCGGAAGCACCAGGAAGAACAGGAACATGATGAAGGCGACCAGGTCACCGACGGTGATCGCGCCCGCCGCCACCCGCGCCCCGCCCACCCCGAGGACCAGCAGGAACGCCCCCTGGATGGTGACGCTGCTGGCCGGGCCGACGAACGCCTGCACCCGGGCCACCCGCAGGCCCGCCGCGTAGGCCCGCGTGGCGCTGACGCCGATCGCGTCGGCCTCGCGCCGCTCCGCCCGGGCCGCGCGGATCGTCCGGGCGGCGGAGATGGCGCGCTCCACCGCCGAGGTCATCTCGCCGACGCGTTCCTGGGCGGCGCGGGCCAGGCCCCGCACCCGGTGGGCGAAGGCGACCGCGATGGCGATGCCGGCGGCCACCCCGAGCAGGGTCACCCCGAACAGCACCGGGTCGAGCAGGACCATCGCGCCCGCCGCGCCGAGCACCATCACGGCGCCGGTGACCACTTCGAACAGGCCGGAGGTGACCACGGCGCGCAGCAGGGTGGTGTCCGAGCCGACCCGGGAGAGCAGGTCGCCCGTGCGGCGGTGGTCGTACTCGGCGACGGGCAGCCGCAGCAGGTGGCCGGCCAGCCGCCGCCGGGTGCCCAGCACGACCCCCTCGGCGGTACGTTGCAGCAGGTAGTCCCGCACCCCGCCGAGCGCCGCGCCCACCAGCACCAGGGCGACCAGCGCCGCGACCAGCCCGGCCACGGGCCGGCTGGCGGAGAGCCCGTCCAGCACCGAGCGGGTGAGCAGCGGCTGGGCCAGCGACGCCGCCGCGCCGGCCAGCGACAGCGCGCCCACCACGGCCAGGGTGCCGCGGTGGGCGCGCAGGTACGGCAGCAGGGCGGCGAGGCCGACCCGCCGGTCGGCGACGCTCCCGCCCGGACCGCCGGCGGCGGTCGTCACGGAGTCGTCGGCGGTCGTCACGGAGTCGTCGGCGGTCGTGACGGGAGCGTCGGCGGTCATGGCTGGAACGGTATCGGGCCGCGCCACGGGTCCCCGGCCGGACGTGGGGCCTCAGCCGGTCAGCACCACCTGGAGCTCCTGGCGGCGCCGCTCGGCGAGGTCGGTCAGCAGCGTCGGCGCCTCGTCGAACGGCACCACCGCCGAGACCAGGTGCTTGCGGATCACGTCCCCGTACGCGCGCAGCAGGTCGATCGTCTCGGCGGAGAGACGCTCGCGGTCCCAGGTGGGGGCGAGCCCGCGCGGCACCCGGCCGATCTGCGCGCACCGCAGCGACAGTCCGTTGTGGTGGAACTCCTCGCCGAACCGGACCGCGTCCGCGCCGGCCTGATAGAAGGCCAGGTCGACCACCGTGCCCTGCGGGCGCAGCAGGCGCAGCGCGAGCTGCAACGCCCACGCCTGCCCCCGGCACTGGAAGACCACGTCGGCGCCCCGGTCGCCGGGACCGTGCGCCCAGCGGGTCTTGAGCACCACCGCCGGGTCGTCGGCCTCGGGATCGAGGGTCTCCAGGCCCAGCGCCTCGGCGACGGCCCGCCGCTGCGGGGTCGGGTCGAGCACCACCACCGATGCCGCCCCGTGCCGCTTGGCGAACAGTGCGGTGAGCAGTGCCACCACCCCGCTGCCGACGACCGCGACCCGCCGGCCCCGCACGCCGTCGCCCAGCGACCGCACGTCCGCGCCGTGCAGGTCGGCGGCGGCGTGCAGCACCCCGTTGGCACAGATCGGCCCCATGTGCGCGACGTAGACGCCGAGCAGCGGGTCGAGGTCCTCGGGCAGCGGCACGAACCGCTCGGCGACCGGGTCGGCGACCCAGCCGCTGCGGTGGCCGTACGTCATCGCGCCGACGGTGCCCACGGCGACGGCCGGGGTACGGCTCTCCACCACCCGGCCGACCTGCATGTAGCCAAGCCGGGTCACCGGGTACGGGGTGCTGGCCGCGCCCGGCTGGAAGAGCCCGAGGTCGGCGTTCCAGGTGACGTTGAGGTAGGGGTTGGTGCCCTTGACGTAGCTGAGCTCGGTGCCCGCGGACACCCCGCTGAACAGCGTCTCCACCCGGAACGTGCCGTCGGTCAGCTCGGCGGCGTCCTGCTCGACCAGCTCCACCCGCCCCGGGGCGCTGACCACCACCACGCGGTCACGCATCGACGGTCACCCCCGTGGCGAGCGGCGCGGCGACGGGCGTGTCCAGCCGTACGGGCCGGCCGGTGCGGGCGGAGTCGGCGACCGCGAGGGCGAGCCGTTGGGTGCCGAGGGCCTCGGCGTACGGGACGCGGACGTCGTCGCCGACGCCCCGGACGGCGTCAACGAAGGCCCGGTCCACCGCCACCCGGGCGGCCTCCGGGTCGGTGTCGAAACGGCGTTCCCCGTCGGCGTCGCGCACGACCAGTCCGTCCTCGCTCAGCGACAGGGCCAGCCCGTCGGCGAGGATCTCCAGTCCGGCGCGGTGCTTCCAGCCGAGCACGCAGGCGGCGGTGAGCGTGCCGACCGCGCCGTCGGCGAAGCGCAGCGTCGCGGTGGTCACCGAGTCGATGTCGGCGCCGTCGACCGGCGGCGGAGTGCCGTTGCCGTACGCGGTGACCTCGGTGACCTCCCCGACCAGCGACCGGACCAGGTCCAGCACGTGGGCGGCCTGCTCGACCACCGGGCCGCCGGAGCGGTCCCGCCGCGACCACCAGGCCACCGGGGGCACCTTGTCCCACCACGCGCCGCTGACCATCCGCACCGGGCGGTCGCCGAGCAGCTCCCGGGCCTGCTCCACCACCGGCGAGTAGCGCCAGTGGTGCCCGACGCCGGTGAGCAGCCCCCGCCGGGCCACCAGGTCGGCGATCCGCTCGGCGGTCGCCAGGTCGACGGCGACCGGCTTCTCCACGAACATCGGCACCCCGGCCGCGACGACCGCCTCCTCGGCCGGCCCGTGGGCGAACGGCGGCACGCAGACGTAGACCGCGTCCGGTCCGGCGGCCAGCAGCTCCTCGACGTCGCCGAAGGTACGGGCGCCGTGCGCGTCCGCCAGTTCCGCCGCCGCCTCCGGCACCACGTCGGTCACCCCGAGCAGTTCCACGTCCGCGAAGCCGCCCAACACCCGGGCATGGCGTTGCGCCACCCCGCCGGCCCCTACCAGTCCCACCCGGCACGTGCGCATGTAAAGCCCTTTCGCCACAGTTTCGCGTTCCGACGACTGCACTCCCCCCGCGTGGGCGCAACCAAACGTTCACCAGGGCGGAACCCGGTCACGTCAGTGTCGTGATCAAGCTGTTAGGCATGCTGCGGTTAGCGCGAGGGCGGTAGGGGGAAAAACAACTGAGGTTTTTCCGCCACGATCTGGGGGTGCCTGTGCGGAACACGGAAACGATGGTGTCACCGGTGGTGGAGGCTTGGGCCACCTACCGCACCACGTCGGCGGGTGACTGGCCGGCGCGGCGCCTGATGCGCGCCAAGGGCGACAGCAGGGTCAGCGTGGTGCTGCCGGCCCGCAACGAGGAGGCGACGGTCGGCGCGATCGTGTCGACGATCCGGGAGCACCTGATGGAGCGGGTGGCCCTGGTCGACGAGCTGATCGTGGTGGACTCGCGGTCCACCGACCGCACCGCCGAGGTGGCCCGCGCCGCCGGCGCGGAGGTCGTCAGCCAGGACGCGATGACCCGCGGCCTGCCCCGGCTGACCGGCAAGGGGGACGCGCTCTGGGCGGGACTGGCCGCGGCCGAGGGCGACGTGGTGGCGTTCATCGACGCCGACCTGCGTGAGTTCCGCCCCCACTTCGTCACCGGGCTGATCGGTCCCCTGCTGACCGATCCCTCGGTGGACTTCGTCAAGGGCTTCTACCACCGTCCGCTGGTCGGGGCGTCCAGCGTGGAGGCCGACGGCGGCGGGCGGGTGACGGAGCTGATGGCCCGGCCGATGCTGAACCTGTTCTGGCCCGAGCTGGCGGGCTTCGTGCAGCCTCTCGCCGGTGAGTACGCCGGCCGCCGCGAGGTGCTGGAGCGGGTGCCGTTCGTCTCCGGCTACGGGGTCGAGACGGCGATGCTCATCGACCTGCTCGAGCTGGTCGGGCTGGACGCGCTGGCCCAGGTGGATCTGGGCGAGCGCAAGCACCGCCACCAGGACACCGCGGCGCTCGGCCGGATGTCGGCCCAGATCATGCTCACCGCCTGGTCGCGGTTGCAGCGGCGCGGCTGGGCTGCGCCGGGCGCGATGCCCGCCGCCCTGCTGACCCAGTTCCGGCGCGGCGGCTCCGACGCCCTGCCGAACCTGGACCGGGAGATCGTCGTCAGCGACGTCTCCGTCGAGGAGCGGCCGCCCCTGGCGGAGCTGCGGCACCGGATCCCCCGCCGACGGGTCGCCGCGGCGTGAGCGCGCGACCTGCTGTGACCCCGCACGACCGGGCGCGGACGGCCAAGGGCCCCGCCGAGGGAAGGAATCCCGCATGAGCCTCACCGTCCTGATGAACGCCGGTCCGTGGCTGTCCGTGCCGCCGCCCGGCTACGGCGGCATCGAGAACGTGATCGCGACGCTGGTGCCGGAGCTGCGCCTCCTCGGCGTACGGGTGGTGCTCGCGTCGGTCGACAGCAGCACGCTCCCGGTCGACGAGAAGTTCTCCGTCTTCCCCGACGGGCAGTTCCACGCCCTGCAACGGCCCTACAACCAGGTCTGCGGCATCGCCCAGGCGCACCTGAACGGGGTGGTGCGGGCGCTGCACTCGCGCGACGACATCGACCTGGTGCACGACCACGTCGAGGCGGTCGGCCTGGCGACGCTCGCCGCGATGGGCCCGGACGCCCCGCCGGCCCTGCACACGCTGCACTGGGACCTGGCCAAGCACCCGGCGCTCTACGGCAACCTCGACGGCGACGACCGGGTCCGGGTCAACGGGGTCTCCGCCTCGCAGCTGGCCCGCGCGCCCCGGGCGCTGCGGGAGCACTCGGTGGGCCACGTGCACCTGTCGACCTCGCTCGCCGTCGGCGCGGACCGTCGGCCCCGGGTGGACAAGGGCGACTACCTGATCATCCTGGGGCGGATCAACCCGGGCAAGGGTCAGGACGTGGGTGCGCGCCTCGCCCGGCGGGTGGGGGTGCCGCTGGTGCTCGCCGGGCCCGTCGGCCCGTACCACCGGCCGGAGGACCTGGCCGCCGCCGGGGACGAGGCCCGGCAGAACCCGGACGTGCGGTTCTTCTACGACGAGGTGGCGCCGCACGTCGACGGCGACCTGGTCCGCTGGGTGGGCACCGTGGCCGGGCAGGAACGCGACGACCTGCTGGCCGGCGCCCGGGCCTCGCTGTTCCCGCTGCGTTGGGAGGAGCCGGGCGGCACGGCGGTGGTCGAGTCGCTGGCCCTGGGCACGCCGGTGGTGGCCACCGCCAGGGGCTGCCTGCCCGAGCTGATCGAGCACGGCCGCACCGGCCTGCTCACCACCGACGAGGAGGAGTTGGGCGACCTGCTGCTGGCCGCCAGCCTGCTGGACCCGGACGAGTGCCGGCGCGAGGCCGCCGTCCGCTTCACCCCCGCGGTGATGGCCGAGAAGTACGTGGGCCTCTACGAGCGGGTCCTCCAGCTCGCCGCCGCCGGACGCCTGCAACCGGCCTGACCGGCGATCAGCGTCCCGGGGCCGGCCCGCCGTCACGGTGGGCCGGCCCCGGTTCCGTGCCGGGCCCGCGCCTGCGGATCCGCGCGATCCGCCGGTGGCGGGGGTTTGGCGGCGGGAGCAGCGGGAAGGCGCGGTCCGCTCAGCTTTCCGCACAGTGAGGAGACGGCGGTGACCGGTCCCATGGCGCGCTCCCGCGCCCGGCACAACCCGGCCGACGGCAGGGCTCCCGTCCGGCGGGCCGCCACCGCCGTGGCGGTGGTCTTCCTCCTGGTCGGCCTGCTCGGCTTCGTGCCGGGCATCACCAGCAGCTTCGGCGACCTGCGCTTCGCCGGGCACGACTCCGACGCCAAGCTGCTCGGCCTGTTCCAGGTCTCGGTGTTGCACAACATCGTGCACCTGCTCTTCGGGGTGGCCGGGCTGGTGCTGGCCCGCACCGTCGCGGGCGCGCGGACGTACCTGGTCGGCGGCGGCGCGATCTACCTCGTGCTCTGGCTCTACGGCCTGGTGATCGACCACGACAGCGCGGCCAACTTCATCCCGGTCAACAGCGCCGACAACTGGCTACACCTGTTCCTCGGCCTGGGCATGATCGCGCTCGGCATCCTGACCACCCGGGGCCGACGCCACCGGTGACGCCGCGCGAGCGGCCGGGGCGGCGACGCCCCGGCCAGTCCGGTTTGACCCTCCGCGCGCCCGGGTAGTTCGCAGATTCCGACGATCGCGAAACGAGGCGCACGATGCCGAGCCGGATCACCTGTGAGGTGCACGACGGGTCGCCCGTGACCCTCGTACGCCTTCATGGCGGTCTCGACCTCGGCACCATGCGCAGCGTGCACACGGTGCTGGACCGGTGCCTCGCCAGCCAGCCCGACGCCCTCGTGGTCGACCTCACCGACGTCACCGTGCGTGACCGGCTCGCCCTCTCGGTCTTCGCCGCCACCGCCCGCCGGGCGGCCGGCTGGCCGGCGGTGCCCGTCGTGCTGTGCGCCCCGCCGCCCGAGGTGGCGGCCTGGCTGGCCGAGTCGACCGCCTGCCGGGTGGTGCCGGTGCGCCGCGACTGCGACGAGGCGACCCGGGTGGCGAACGCGGCGGCGTCGCCCCGGCTGCGGGCCCGGCTCGAACCGGTCGCGGAGGCCTGTCGGCGGGCGCGGGAGCTGGTCACGGACGCGTGCGCCCGCTGGAACCTGCCGGAGGCCGCCGGGCCGGCGTCGCTGGTGCTCAGCGAGCTGGTCGGCAACGTGGTCCGGCACGCCGGCACGCCGATGCAGGTGACGCTGACCCTGCGCCGGCCGTACCTGCACCTGGTGGTGGCGGACGGCAGCCGGGCCACCGTGCGGGCCGGCGCTGCGGACCTGCGGGCCGAGGGCGGCCGGGGGCTGATGCTCGTCCGCGAGCTGGCCCAGCGGTGGGGCAGCGCGCCAGCCGGCGACGGAAAGGTCGTCTGGGCCATGCTGCCCGCGAATTAGCCGAATTTACCACTCTCGCCTGAATGACCGCTGTGGCCTGGTTTCATGGGCGGAGGGGCGGGTAGCCGCGCCGTCCTATCTGTCGTCTGGCGGGGTGAGAGTCACATGCCCAAGCGGGTAACCACGGAACCACGCGACCGGGGACCGGCGATCTTGGCACCGGCACGCTTCGGTGGCTATCCCGGTCCGTTGCGCAAGGCGCTGCCCGGCGGGAAGCTGACCCGGTTCCTGGCCACCACCGACCACAAGCAGATCGGACTGCTCTACCTGCTCAGCTCGTTCGGCTTCTTCCTGGTCGCCGGGATCCAGGCGATGCTGATGCGCGCCGAACTCGCCCGGCCCGGCATGCAGATCCTCTCCTCCGAGCAGTACAACCAGCTCTTCACCTCGCACGGCGCGGTCATGCTGCTCCTGTTCGCCACGCCGGCGGCGTTCGGGTTCGCCAACTACATCGTGCCGATCCAGATCGGCGCCCCGGACGTGTCGTTCCCCCGGCTCAACGCCCTCGCGTACTGGCTCTACCTGTTCGGCGGCCTGATGGTGCTCGGCGGCTTTTTCACCCCGGGCGGCTCCGCCGACTTCGGGTGGACCGCGTACTCGCCGCTGAGCAGCCAGGAGCACTCCCCCGGCGTCGGCGCCAACATGTGGGTGATCGGCCTGGTGATCTCGGGGCTGGGCACCATCCTCGGGGCGGTCAACCTGATCACCACGATCCTCACCCTGCGCGCGCCCGGCATGACCATGTTCCGGATGCCGATCTTCACCTGGAACATGCTCTTCACCAGCGTGCTGGTGATCCTGGTGTTCCCGCTGCTCGCCGCCGCGCTGCTGGCGCTCGCCGCCGACCGGCTGCTCAACGCCCACGTCTACGACCCGATGACCGCCGGCCCCATGCTCTACCAGCACCTGTTCTGGTTCTTCGGCCATCCCGAGGTGTACATCATCGCGCTGCCGTTCTTCGGCATCATCACGGAGATCATCCCGGTCTTCGCCCGCAAGCCGATCTTCGGCTACACCGGCCTGGTGCTCGCCACCGCCGCGATCACCGTGCTGTCGATGACCGTGTGGGCGCACCACATGTTCGCCACCGGCCAGGTGCTGCTGCCGTTCTTCAGCATCCTGAGCTACCTGATCGCGGTGCCCACCGGGGTGAAGTTCTTCAACTGGATCGGCACCATGTGGAAGGGGCAGATCACCTTCGAGACGCCGATGCTCTTCGCGATCGGCTTCCTGGTCACCTTCCTCTTCGGCGGCCTCACCGGGGTGCTGCTGGCCAGTCCGCCGGCGGACTGGCACACCCACGACACGTACTTCGTCGTCGGGCACTTCCACTACGTGCTGTTCGGCACGGTGGTCTTCGCGCTCTTCGGCGGCTTCTACTTCTGGTGGCCGAAGATGACCGGCCGGCTGCTGGACGACCGGCTCGGCAAGGCCCACTTCTGGACGATGTTCCTCGGCTTCCACGGCACCTTCCTCGTCCAGCACTGGCTGGGCAACGAGGGCTTCCCCCGCCGGTACGCCGACTACCTGCCCAGCGACGGGTTCACCGCGCTGAACACCTTCTCCAGCATCTCCGCCTTCGTGCTCGGCGCGTCCACGCTCTTCTTCATGTGGAACGCCTGGAAGTCCTGGCGGTACGGCGCGATGGTGAACGTCGACGACCCGTGGGGCTTCGGCAACTCGCTGGAGTGGGCGACCACCTGCCCGCCGCCGCTGCGCAACTTCGACCGGATGCCCCGCATCCGCTCAGAGCGGCCCGCCTTCGACGCCAAGTACGGCCCGCTCGTCGCCGACCTCGGCCGGGACCTGCCCCAGCGCACCACCAAACCGCCGCAGGGCTTCCGCGACGAGCTGCACCGCGAGAAGCACCTGCCCGAGGCGCCGGCCGCCGAGGGGGCGCACGGCGCGCGGGAGGCCGCCGCGTACCAGCCCGCGGCGCAGTCCGGGGCCCGGCCGGTCGACGTTCCCGAGCCCGACGACATCCGTCGGCCCAGCTTCGAGCAGACCGACGAGCCGGAGGAGACCCGCCTCGGCGCCGACCGGGAGGCGCAGGCCAACGACCGCTGGCGGCACCCGCGCGGCCCCGGCGACACCCCCGAGCGCTGAGCGGGCGTATCGAACACCCGCGCGGGCCCGGCGCAGAGCGCCGAGCGGGCGTACGCGCCAAACCGGCACCTGCCCCGCGCGGGCCCGGGCGATACCGCAGAGCGCCGAGCGGGCGTACGCAACACCCCGCGCGGGGCCCGGCGCAGAGCGCCGAGCGGGCAGGCGCGCCGAAGGGCCGGCACCCCTGGGCGGTTTCTAGGGGGCGCCGGCCCTTTCCGACG
The DNA here is from genome assembly GCF_040640035.1 of Micromonospora sp. NPDC023633. NCBI lineage: Bacteria > Bacillati > Actinomycetota > Actinomycetes > Micromonosporales > Micromonosporaceae > Micromonospora > Micromonospora sp. NPDC023633. The sequence continues at coordinate 22,190 of NZ_JBFABB010000071.1, forward strand.
TCGTGCTCAGCCCTCCCGGGCCGCCGCCAGCCCCGCCGCGGTGAGCGAGCGGCGCACGGCCGGCTGGACGCGGGTCAGCCGCAGCGGCACGCCCGTGCGGGCGGCGGCCTCGCGGCCCGCCATCAGCGCGGCGATGCCGCCGGCGTCGAAGCCCCCCGCGCCCACCAGGTCGACCACCACCTCGGCGGGCTGCCCGGTCACCGCCTCGAGCATCGCCCGGCGCAGCTGGTCCGCGCCGTCCCGGTCGACCTCCCCGCCGACCTCCACGACCACCCGGTCGCCGTTGTGCCGGACCGAGATCCTGGTCTTCGCCGGCTCCGACTCGGCGGCCCCGTTCTGCCACGGCGGCGGAGCGTCGGCGAGCATCGCCTGGCGCAGCCAGGTCAGCGCCCGCGACAGCAGTCGGGAGACGTGCATCTGGGAGATGCCGAACCGGGCGGCGATCTCCGCCTGGGTCTGGTTGCCGTAGAAGCGCATGGCCAGGATCCGCCGCTCCCGCCAGGGCAGCCGGTGCAGCAGCCCGCTGACCGTCACCCGGTCGTCGACGGATTCCAGCGCGTTGTCGGACTCGCCGACCAGGTCGCCGAACTCGGCCGAGCTCTCCCCACCGACGGGGGCGTTCAGCGAGGCCGGGCTGTAGCCGGCGGCCGACTCCAGCGCGGCGAGGATCTCCGCCTGCGGCGTCTCCAGCCGCTCCGCCAGCTCGGCGACCGTCGGGGCCCGGGACAGCTCACTGGTCAGCGCGGAGGTCGCCTGCCCCACCTCCAGGATCAGGTCGCGCAGCCGGCGTGGCACGTGCACGCCCCAGGTGCGGTCGCGGAAGTGCCGCTTGATCTCGCCGACGATGGTGATGGCCGCGTACGCGGTGAACGAGCCCCGCTCCGGGTCGTACCGGTCGACGGCGTTGACCAGGCCGAGCCGGGCCACCTGCTCCAGATCCTCCAGCGGCTCGCCGCGCCCCCGGTAGCGGCGGGCCAGCCGGCCCGCGAACGGCAGGGCGAACCGGACCAGGTCGTCACGCGCCTCCTGGCGTCGTTCGGGCGGTAGGCCCTCGATCCGGGCCGCGTACGCCAGTGCGGCCGCGTCGAGGTCCTCCAGGCCCCGATCGGTCGGAGGTGGTGTGGTCGTGGTGGTCTGTCCGAACATCCGCGCCTCCCTCAGGAAGGTCCCCCGCCCGGAATCAGGAAACCGGTCGTGCGCGCGCGTGGTCGCACCACGCCCGGGCCGGAAAGTGGGTCACATGACTGGGATGTCAGCGGGCGACGACGCCACGCCGGACGGCGTGATCAGGCCGTCGCAGCCAGCGGTGTTCCCGCTCCGTAGGTACTCAATCACGGGACCCGGGGTTCGCGAGGATGTTTCGAAAGGGCCGGCTCAACAGACCAGCAACCCCTGGTGGGCGCCGCCGTCGCGCAGCGCCGCGAGGGCGTCGAGGACGGTCATCGGCGGCGGCGTCGGCAGGTCGTACGGCTGCGCCCGCAGCACCTCCGTCGCCCGGCGGGTGGGCACCGAGGTGACCGGGTAGCCGCGCGCCGAGGTGCGGTCCAGCGCCCGCCGGAGGCGACCGAAGCCGGCGACGGCCAGCCACTGGGGTAGCCCGGCCAGCGCCGGCGACCGCAGGCCGGGCGGCTCGGGCAGCACGTCCACGGAGCTGAACGGCTCGCTCCCGGCGAGCCACCACTCCACCGCCTCCACGCTGCGCCGGGTGGCGTTCTCGCACCAGTACGGCACCATCCCGGCCCGCACCACCTGCCACGGGTCGAGCAGCCGGCCGCACTCCACCACCAGGCGGTCACCGGTCTTGCCGGCCGCCCGCAGCCAGCGTCGGTACAGGTCGGCGGTCGCGGCGCTGAGCGCCTCCGGCCGCGGCACGAGGACCCGGTGCAGGGGATGGCTGTGCCGGCCGGTCCACTCCCGGACGCCGGTCTCGAAACCGGAGTCCACACCGTGTTCCGCCGGCTCGGGTGGCGCGGTGACCTCCGGCGGCGCCCACTGCGCGCCGTCTCCGCCGGCCGAGCGGAGCACCTGGCGCAGGGCGTGGCTGTCCGGGTGGAAGTCGACCGGGTCCAGGCCGCTGCCGGGGCAGCCGACCTGGAAGCTGTGCCCCGGGGCGGAGTCGAACACCGGCCAGGTGCGGGCGTCGCGCAGCAGCAGCACCGGGGCGCCGGGCTCCAGCCGGTCGGCCAGGAACCGCGCGTACGCGGCCGGCACGGACCGCCACCGGGCCGCCAGGGCGACCGTGGCGCCGGCCAGCGCGCCCCGGCTCGCGGGGCAGTGCACCTGGCGGACGTGCAGGTCGGCGTTGCCGCCGAGGAGGCGGGCGGTGAGGGCGGCACCGTGGTCCAGGGCGGCCTGCGGCCGGTCGACGGCGCCCTGCGCCCAGTGCACGGTCATCTCGAACCCGGCGGGCAGCCAGGGCACGCCGAGCGCCATCGCCAGGTGCGCGGCCGCGCCGTGCGGGGAGCCGATCAGGGCGCCCGGGTAGCGGCGGCGCGGGTACTGGTCGGCGAACCAGCGGGCGACCCGGCCCGCGTCGACCTCGGCCGTCTGTCCCGGCGTGAGCGCCACCCGGCCGGCCGCCCGGATCACCGCCGCCCGGCGCACCGGCTCGGGCGCGCCGGCGAACCGCGACAGCGGTCCCGGGTGCCCCGGATGGCCCAGGTCGGCGCAGTCGGCCCCGCGCAGCGCCCGCGCGGTGGCGGCCACCAGGACCCGCGCGGCACTGCCCGCGGCCACGACCCGGTCGCCCGCCAGCCCGGCCCCGTCGGCCGTGAGCCCCTTGCGCACCTTGTGCACCGGCTCCACCTTGCCTCGTTCGCTCACCACGCGGCCCGGCTTCCCGTCCCGATGGGGTTCAAACGGGGCATCCCCCACCGGGCGGGACCATTTAGAAGATCCCGGGCGGGCCGCCGAACCGGGCGCCGACACCCGTCGCCGTCGCGACGGCACGCCGGTGAGCAGGGGTTTCAGTGCCGGGGGAAGGGGCACATGAGCGCCCATGCGCACCGACGACGACACCTCCGCGGCGGCCACCATCACCCCCTACCAGGACGGGCCGCTGCTGGTCCGGGGCGACTTCGCCCTGGTCACCCCCGACGGGGAGAGCATCGACGCGAGGCGGGGCACGGTGGCGCTGTGCCGCTGCGGGAAGTCGGCGCTCAAGCCGTTCTGCGACGGCACGCACAAGGCCGTCGGCTTCCGCGCCGGCACCACCCGAGCCGCCCCCTGAGCCCGCTGGGTCGGGTGGCGCGAGTCGGGTCAGGCCACGGCAGCGGGGATGGTGCCGGGGCGCGGGCGCTTCCGCAGGTCGATGCGGAGCGGCGCGTCGGCGGCGCGCAGGGAGGTGCGCCCGGCGGTCCAGGCATCCAGCAGGTGCGCGGCGAAGAGCCGGTCCACCGCCAGCGCGGCGGCGGCGCCGAACAGCACGTCCAGGGCGAGCCCCGGCTCGATGCGGACCAGTCCCCCGCACAGGTCGTGCGCGGCGATCTGCTCGTGCACCGCGTCGGCCTCGACGTGCTCGTCGTAGAAGCGGGTGGCCCCTCCGTCCAGGCCGAGGCGGCGCAGCCCGTTGCCGTACCGGCGGTTCGGCAGCGAGGAGGTCATCTCGTACGCGGCGAGGTGCCCCAGCAGCGCCCCCCGCAGCCGCCGGTGCAACCCGAACAGCGACATGAGATTGTTGGTGGCGAGGGTGACCGCCGGCACGGCGTCCAGGTGGGCGGCGTAGCCGGTGTCCAGCCCCAGCCGGCCCAGGGTGACCCGGAACAGCTCGGCGTGCATCCGGTCCAGCCGCCCGTTGCCGTACTCGTCCATCTGAATCTCGACCAGGGCGGCCTTCGCCGGGCCGCCGAGGCGCGGCAGGGCCCAGCTGTGCGGGTCGGCCTCCCGCAGGTGGTAGATCGAGCGGTGGGTGACGAACTCCCGGAACTGCGCCAGCGACGCCCGGCGCTGAAGGTACCCGGCGAGCGACGGCCCGTCGTCGGCGGCGACCACGTCGGCCAGGGCCGCCGGCACCCCGCTGGGCAGCGCCGCCGGCAGCGGCCCCACCAGCACGCGCACCGCCGCCTCGAAGTGGCGTTCGGCGTACGCGCGCAGGGCGAGCACGGACGGCTGCCACTCCCAGTCCTCGTCGACGCCCTGCCAGCCCCGGTAGTGCAGCTCGTAGCAGCAGAAGAGGGTGAGCTGGAGGTCCTCGTCGGTGAGCGGAGCGGCCGGGTCGAGCCCGGCGCCGAGCCCCGCCGGAAGGTCGTGCGGCGTGCGCCGCAGCGCGTCCAGCAGCGCCGCCGAGACCGGTCCACGGGGCTGCGGCAGGGGCGCGGGACCGTACCGGCGGTCCGGGGACTCTGACAAGGTGACCTCCAGCAGTCGTACTGCCCGTCCTCAGTGCCCGCGCGGTGGGCCGTTAAACGAGGTCGTCGACCTCCACGGCCACCCCGGCGGCGAGCATCCGGTCGCGCACCCGCCGGGCGGCGTCGCCCTCGGCGAACACCTCGCGCAGGTCCGCGAACGCGGGCTCGGGCGGCGCCAGCCGCACCGCCGGGTCGACCACCGCCTCCAGCACGCAGGGCCGGTCGGCCGCCAGCGCCTCGTCCCAGGCCGCCCCCACCAGCTCCGGCCGGTCGACGCGCACCCCGTGCAGGCCGAGCAGCCGCGCCCAGCCGGCATACGGCACGTCGGGCCGGCGGTGCCTCGGGTCGGTCGGCGCACGACCGCCGCCCATGCCCGACTGGTCGCGGTTGTTGAGCACCAGCACCACCAGGCGGGGGTCGCGCCACTCCCGCCAGTGGTGCGCCACGGTGATCAGCTCGGCCAGCCCGTTGAGCTGCATCGCGCCGTCGCCGAGCAGGGCGATCACCGGCTGGTCCGGGGCGGCGAGCTTGGCCGCCACGGCGTACGGCAGGGCGCAGCCCACCGAGCCGAGCGTGCCGCAGAGCTGCGCGCTGACGCCCGGAGGCAGTTCCAGGTGCCGGGCGTACCAGTAGATGACCGAACCGACGTCCACGGCCACCGCGCCGCGGCGCGGGATCCGGGTGGAGAGTTCGTGCAGCACGAGCTGCGGGTTCACCGGCTCGGCGGGGGCGGCGGCCCGGTCCGCCCGTTCGGCCCGCCACCGGTCGACGGAGCCCTCGACGGTCTCCCGCCACCGGGTGGACGGCCGGTCGGGCACCCGGGTCAGCAACGCCCGCAGCGTCTCCTGGGCGTCGCCCACCAGCGGAACGTCCACCGAGTAGTGGTTGCCGATCCGGCGGCCGTCGATGTCGATCTGCACCGTGCGGGCCTGACCCGGCATGGGGAAGTAGTCCGTCCACGGGTCGTTCGTGCCGACCAGCAGCAGCGTGTCGCAGCCGCCCATCAGCTCGGCGGCGGCCGGGGTGCCGACCTCGCCGAGGACGCCGACGTGGAAGGGCAGCCGTTCGTCGAGCACCGGCTTGCCCAGCAGCGAGGCCGCCACCCCGGCGCCGAGCCGGTCGGCGAGGGCGACGATCTCGCCGGCCGCGCCCCGGCCGCCCTGCCCGACCAGGATCGCGGTCCGCTGGCCGTTGGCGAGCAGCTGGGCGGCCGCGGCCAGGTCGACGTCGTGCGGCAGGACCCGGGCCAGCGGCTCCCCCGGGGTGGCCGAGAGCACCCCGACCGCGTGCGCCTGCAGGTCGGGCACGGCGGCCTCCTGCAACTGCCGCGGCAGCACCACGCAGACCGGGCTGCGGGTGGCGGCGGCGGTGCGGAACGCCTGGTCGAGCAGGGCTGGCACCCCGTCGGGGATGCGGCCGTACCGGACGAACTGGTTGCACACGTCGGCGAACAGCCGGCTCAGCCCGATCTCCTGGTGGGCCCCGCCGAGCGGGCCCGAGACGTCCTCGCCGACGATCGCCACCACCGGCTTGCTGTCCAGCTTGGCGTCGTAGAGGCCGTTGAGCAGCTGGACGGCGCTGGGCCCCTGGGTGGCGAGGCAGACCCCGATCCCGCCGGTGAACTTGGCGTGCCCGGTGGCCATGTAGGAGGCGGTCTCCTCGTGCCGGGCCGGCACGAACGCCGGATCCCCGCCCGAGGCGTCCAACGCCTCGACCACCGGGGCGATGGCCTCCCCGGGGTAGCCGAAGACCCGCGGCACCCGCCAGGCGCGCAGTCGCTCGACCACCAGGTCGGCCACCGTACGCTCAGCCATCGCCACGCCCCGGCGTGCCGGCGTCGACGTAGCGCAGCACCGCCCCGACGCCGTCGGTCAGCTCCGGCGCCTCGTCCGGGCCCAGCACGGTCAGCTCGGCGTCGGTGCCGACCAGCGCGCGCACGAGGGCGGCGTCGGCGCGGACCTTCTCCGGGTCGCGTACGGACATGGCGGCGAGCTGCCCCGGGTCGGTGGCGATCTCGGTCGGTTCCGGCCCGATCCAGAGTTCCCCGGTGGCGGACGGGTCGTCGACGATGAGCATCGTCTCGACCTGGTTGCGTTGCAGGGCGGACACCACGGCGTCCAGCCCGGCGCCGACGTCCTCCTGCATGCCGAACCGGTCCAGCACGGCGGTGATCCGCTGGTCGGCCACCTCGGCGATGGTCTGCACGGTGAGGTCGTCGAGCAGGCTCTGGTCGGCGCCGCCGCCCCGGGATCCGGCGTCGGTGCGGACCATCAGGTCCTGCCAGCGTTCCGGCATCTGGGCGGCGATCACGCCGGTGGCGCGCACGTCGCCGGCGACCACCACCACCTCCGCGCCGACCTTCTCGGCCAGCTCCACCGTGGCCGCGGTGACGTCGCCCGCGTTGTGGTGCCAGGCCTCCATCGCGGCCCTCTGGTGGTGCGACTGCGACCAGCCGCCGGGCTGCACCCGACGCAGCTGGAAGTGCTCCCGGCCGGTCACGTGGGCGCGGCGCGGCACGCCGCCGGCGCTGATCGCCATGGCGTCGGCGCCGGTCCGGTCGGCGAGCACCCGCACCCAGGCCACCTGCTCGCCGCGCTGGGCCAGCATCGGCATCACGTGCGGCAGCGAGGTGTACGCGGCGAGGTCCCGCAGCGGCGGGGCGGAGAGGTACTCCGACAGCACCACCCGGCCCCGGGCGCCGAAGACCGCCAGGCCGTAGGCCCCGGGCATCGGGTCGTGCCCCCGGACGACCCGTTCGACGGCCTCGATGGTCTCGACGTCGGCGCGCTGCTGCTGAAGTTGTTGGCGCAGGGCCCGCCAGCGCAGATCGAGCGCCGGGTGGGCGTCCTCGGTGTTGGCGGACGCGTCCAGGTACACCGAGACCCACGGTCCCGGCCGGTCGTAGAGCGGGCGCAGGAAGGACAGCTGCATGCTCGACCCCTTTCCAGCTCGGCCCCCCGCTTACCCGCGCGGCTGCGGTTGTCACCTGGCCGCCGCGAGCGCGTGACCGGATTTCATTCATGTCGCTCAACCCGGATGGCCGATACCATGAGTGAACGGAACCGGACTCTGGGTGGTGGAAATGGACAGCGACCTGCACATCCGTCGGATCGTCCACCCGACCGACCGGATCGTCACGGGGCGGATCATCCGGCTGATGGACGGCTACCCGCGCGAGGTGCGCATCGGCCAGCCGGTGCTGGTCGCGGTCCTCGCGGCGGCCGGGGTGGTCGGGCTGCTGATGGCGCTGGCCCGCTCCCTGTTCTCCGCCGGCTCCGGCGCCGCCCGTCGCCGGTTCAAGGAGCTGAAGAAGGGCCCGGAATACCTGGTCACCCCGGTGCGGCTGCGCAACGCCGCCGGGCAGCTCTGCGAGGTCGAGCTGCACGGGCACCTGCCGCAGAGCGCCCTGCACCCCGCCGACCACGTGCAGCTCACGCTGCGCCGCCAGGGCGACCCGGACCTGCCGCCGAAGATCGAGCGGATCGTGAACCTGACGACGGGCCAGCTGCTCACCCCGCGCACCGCCACCCTGTGGTCGCACCTCGGGCCGCCGCTGCTGCTCCAGGCGACGCTGGGCGCGCTGCTGGTCGCCGCCCTGGTGGCCTGGTCCGCGCTGACCTGACGGCCGGGTGACCATCTCCCTCGCCGCGCACGCGCCAAAGGCGAGCAGCGGGGCACGCAGGGCACGCGCGGTTTCCGGCGGCGCGCCGACGGGCACCGTGGGGACCATGTTCGAGGGCTTCACGCTGGAGCAGATCGACGTCGGCGAGGTCCGGCTGCGGGTACGCCACGGCGGTTCGGGCCCACCCGTGGTGCTGCTTCACGGGCATCCGCGCACCCACGCGACCTGGCACCGGGTCGCGCCGCTGCTCGCCCGCGGGCACACGGTCATCTGCCCGGACCTGCGCGGCTACGGCGGCTCGTCGAAGCCGCCGAGCGATCCCGGGCACACCGCGTACGCCAAGCGGGCGATGGCCCGCGACGTGATCGGCCTGCTCGACGCGCTCGGGCACGACCGGGCCGCGGTGGTGGGGCACGACCGGGGCTGCTACGTGGCGATGCGCACGGCGCTGGACCACCCGGACCGGGTCAGCCGGCTGGGCGTGCTCGACGGGGTGCCGATCGGCGAGGCCCTGGCGCGCGCCGACGCCCGGTTCGCGGCCCGGTGGTGGCACTGGTTCTTCCTCGGCCAGTCGGACAAGCCGGCGGAGCGGGTGATCAACGCCGACCCGGACGCCTGGTACGGGGGATCGCCGGCCGCGATGGGCGAGGAGGCGTACGCCGACTACCGCCGGGCCATCCACGACCCGGCGACGGTGCACGCGATGTGCGAGGACTACCGGGCCGGGCTCGGCCCGGACCGGGCGGCCGACGACGCCGACCGGGCCGCCGGGCGGCGGATCGCCTGCCCGGTGTTGTTCTGCTGGTCGGAGCGGGACGACATGGTCGACCTCTACGGCGACCCGGCGGCGATCTGGCGGGACTGGGCCGCCGACGTGCGGGTGGCCCCGATCGACTCGGGCCACCACATGGCCGAGGAGGCCCCGGAGCAGCTCGCCGCCGAGCTGGCCGGCTTCCTCGCCGGCTGACCGCTCGGCGTCGCACCGGCCGCCCCGTCCCCGCCCGGCCCCACCGCGAAGCCCTCGACGGGTGGGTGGCGGGTCAGCCGACGGGGGTCAGCGGCCGGTCCGGCTCGCCGGCCGTGCGCAGCATTCCCCGCCGGGCGGCCCAGCGTTCGAAGACCAGGGTGGCGAACGGCGGCACGGCGCAGGCCAGTGCCACGAGGGTGGGCCAGAGCCGCCACCGGTGCAGCCGGGCCACCGCGAGGACCAGCAGGCCGTACGCGACGAAGAGCGCGCCGTGAACCGGACCGAAGATCTTCACGCCGATCTCGTTGCCCGGGGGGCCGTACTTGACGGCCATGCCGATCAGCAGGGCCAGCCAGGAGCAGGCCTCGGCGATCGCCGCCGCCACGAACAGCCTGGTGATCTTCTCGCGCATCGTCACTCCCCCACCGGTTGCCGCACATGCTAACCACCCCGTGCGCCGCGCCGGCCGCACGACCGGCGGAGGCGACAGGGATCACGCGGGCCCCGGGTGGGTACGTACAAAGGGCTTCGGGTCTTCCCCGGCCCGCCCCGGGCGTGCGAGGTTAGGGGAACCAACGGTGACAGGGCGGTGACCATGGGCGAGGACGTCGGCGTACGGACCTTCAGTCGCGAGGACCGGGCCCGCTATCGCGAGAAGGTGCGGCGGTGCCTGGACGTCTTCGCCGAGATGCTCCGGGAGTCCCGCTTCGACGTCGAGCGGCCGATGACCGGGCTGGAGATCGAGCTGAACCTGGTGGACGACGGCTCGATGCCGGCCATGCGCAACGCCGACGTGCTGGCCGCCATCGCCGACCCGAGCTTCCAGACGGAGCTGGGCCAGTTCAATGTCGAGATCAACGTGGCGCCGCGCCGGCTGGCCGGCACCGGCACCCGCGAGTTCGAGGAGAACGTGCGGGCCAGCCTCAACGCCGCCGAGAGCAGGGCGCGGGGCGTCGGCGCGCACATGGTGATGATCGGCATCCTGCCGACGCTGCGGCCGGAGCACCTGACCGCCGAGACGCTGTCGGCCAACCCGCGCTACGCGCTGCTCAACGAGCAGATCTTCGCCGCCCGCGGCGAGGACCTGCGGATCGCGATCAACGGCGTGGAACGGCTCGCGGTCACCGCCGACACCATCACCCCGGAGGCGGCCTGCACGAGCACCCAGTTCCACCTCCAGGTCAGCCCGGCCCAGTTCGCCGACTACTGGAACGCGGCGCAGGTGGTCGCCGGCATCCAGGTGGCCCTGGGCGCGAACTCGCCGCTGCTCTTCGGCCGGGAGCTGTGGCGCGAGACCCGCATCCCGCTGTTCCAGCAGGCCACCGACACCCGGCCGGAGGAGATCAAGGCCCAGGGCGTACGCCCGAGGGTGTGGTTCGGCGAGCGCTGGATCACCACGGTGTTCGACCTGTTCGAGGAGAACGTCCGCTACTTCCCGGCGCTGCTGCCGGTCTGCGACGCGGAGGATCCGGCCGAGGCCCTCGCCCGGGGGGACGTGCCGAAGCTCGCCGAGCTGCGGCTGCACAACGGCACCGTCTACCGCTGGAACCGCCCGGTCTACGACGTGCTGAAGGGCCGCCCGCACCTGCGGGTGGAGAACCGGGTGCTGCCGGCCGGGCCGACGGTGCTCGACACGGTGGCCAACGGCGCCTTCTACTTCGGCCTCGTCCGGGCGCTCGCCGAGGCCGACCGGCCGCTGTGGTCGCAGATGTCGTTCAGCGCGGCCGAGGAGAACTTCACCGCCTGCGCCCGGCACGGCATCGACGCCCAGGTCTTCTGGCCCGGCCTGGGCTATCTCCCGGTCACCGAGCTGGTGCTGCGCCGGCTGCTGCCGCTGGCCCACCACGGGCTCGACCGGTGGGGCCTGGACCCGGTCGAGCGGGACCGGCTGCTCGGCATCATCGAGCAACGGTGCCTGACCGCGCGCAACGGGGCGAGCTGGCAGGTGGAGACCCTGCACCGGCTGGAGTCCGCCGACCACCTCGACCGGCCGGAGGCGCTGCGCGAGGTGGTGCGGCACTACGTGACGCTGATGCACAGCAACCGGCCGGTCCACGAGTGGCCCATCCCCTGACGAGCGCCCGCGAGCCGACCGTCAGGACGGGCCCGGGCCCTCCCTGGTCATCAGCTCGGACACGGTGTGCGGCGAGCCGTCCACGGCGGTCCGCGCGTCGGGCATGAGTGCTCCTTTCGAGCGGGCCGTCGCCCGCCGCCGAGCTTATTGCAATCTCTTGGCAACAAGCTCGGCGCGGCGGCTTCCGAGCACGACTCCGGCATGGAACACGACGCCGCCGAGGACGTCCCGGACGTCGCGCCAGCGGTCGAGCCGCGCCCCGGTGAAGGTGACGTCGCCGTGGAACGAGGCCCGCCCCTCCGCACCGCCGAGCCGGAAGGCGGCGTTGGCGAACCCGCTGGCGTCGAACCGGGTGACACCGTGGAACTGCGCGCCGGTGAAGTCCGCGTGGCCGACCTGGCAGCTGCTGAGGTCGAGGTCGACCAGCGTCGCGCCGCACAGCCACAGGTTCGTCTCCGGCCAGTACGGTGGCCCTGCCCCGCCGGGGACGGCGCCCGCCGGGCGCAGCCGTTCGGCGAGCAGCCGCTGCGCGTCGCGCCGCACCCGGACCTCCTCGGCCTGGGCCGGGGTCAGCTCGCCGGTCACGTCGAACGGCAGTGGCACCCGCAGATACGCGCACAGGGTGTCGGCGACGCGCTGGCGCAGTTCCGGCCTCGCGTCGCCGAGCGCGCCGAGCGCCCGCAGCCCCGCGCGGCGGACGTCGGGATCGCTGTCGGCGAGCTGACGGGTGTAGGGCACGACGGAGGCGTCCGTCACGAACACGCTCGTGCCGTCCGGCCCGGGCTCCGGCGCCCAGCCGAGGGGCCAGCACACCGGCTCGCCCTCGGCGTCGCCGGCCCACCGGGCGCCGGCGAGGTCCACGGCGGGCTGGTCGAGGTGCACCAGCGCGCCGAACTCGGCGTCCCGGAACGTCGCCTCCGCGCCGAACCGCGCCTTGCAGAACCAGGCGGGGCCGTCGAAGCGGGCCCCCCGAAACGACGCGGCCTCGACGAAGCGGGCCCCGTCCCCGCCCTCCTCCCAGCCCTGGTAGTCACCCATCAGGACAGCGACCGGCCAGCCCGGGTCGTCCTCGTTCGGCTCGTCCCAGGGGGCCGGGTCGGCGTCCTCGACGTCGTCCCAGGCCGGGTCGTCCTCCCACAGCTCCTCCTCGCCCCGCCCGAACCACGCCGTCCCCGCGAAGCCGACCCGGTCGAAGCTGGCCGGGCCCCGGAACCGGGCCCGCCCGAACACGGCGTCGGCGGCGAACCGGGCGCCGTCGAACCGGGCCTCGCCGTGAAAGACCGCACGGGCGAACACCGCGTCGCCGGTGAACCGGGCGGCGGCGAAGGAGGTCGCCCCGAGAAACCGGGTGTCGGCGAAACGGGCCCCAGCCAGCGCGCAGCCACCGAGATCGACATCCACGAGGGTCGCCCCGGACAGGTCCACGGCGACGTCCGGCCCCGACGACGGCCCGGCGGCGTCGGCCGCTCCGGCGTGGTCAGCTGCCCCGGCGGCGTCGGCGGCCCCGGGAGCCGGGCGCAGCAGCAGCCCGGCGAGCACCCGCACCGCCTTCCGTCGCGTGTCGGCGTCCGTGCCGTCCGCGGCGGGCGGCGTACGCAAATAGGCGCAGACCGCGCCGACCGCGCCCGGGCGCAGCGCGGGATGGGCCGCGCCGAGCTCGGCGAGCCGGCGCAGGGCGCCCTCCCGCTCCGGGCCCGTCGCCTCGACGACCTGCCGGGCGGCGGTCCGGCACGCCTCGGCGCCCAGTTCCTCGACTGCCACGTGCCCTCCAGACCCGACGCAACAGAACGCCGCCGGAACTCCCCGCCAGGGCCGTCCCCCGACGTGCCGGCGCAGGATAGCGGTGGGCGGTGACACCGCCACGTCGCCAGGACGATCTCCGGCGACATCGCCTCGTGTTTCCGCCGAAGGCGGCCGACCGGCCTGTTTCGAAGTCGACGGCGACCTGACGAGGCAGAACTGGTCGGCAGATCGCGCACGATGGAAGAAACGAGGCGACGACGGCCAGCCCATGATGAAACGCGGACATCGACCCGCGTGAGTCGTAGCCCGTCAAAGGGGCCGCGCGGGCGCGTCCACGACCGGTGGCCACCGACGCCGGTCGCGGGCGTCGGCGCCAGCGTCGACGTGGCGCCCTCCCTCCCCGCCGGTTCCGCCCCCACCCTCGAGGAGCGCATGTGACGCAGACCCAGAGGTCTTCCCCGCGACCCGACGCGCCCGTCCGGCTCGGCCCCGACGCCGTGCGAATCGGGACGTCCGCGTTCGTCAACGGGCACTTCCCCCGGCGGCGAGGACTGATCATCCTGCTCAGCGTCCTCGGCGGGTTCCTGCTGACCGTCATCTGGTCGGCGGAGTTCGTGGACCGGACCATCGGCGACAACGTCGCCAACACGCTGCTCGGCCACGACGCCAAGGAGACGCCCATCCAGGGCCTCGCGGCCGGCATCCTCTTCGCCTTCGTCTCCGGCATCGCGGGCACGTTCACCGCCTGCAACATCGCCGCGTTCGGCGCCCTGGCCCCGCTGACCGGCACCACGGGCGGCAGGTTCAGCCGGTTCGTCGCCCCCCTGAAGCCGCTGGGCTGGATGTCCGTGGGCATGATCGCGGTGTCGGCCGCCTACGGCGCGGTCGTCGGCCTCGTCGGCACCTCGATGCCGCAGTTCTCCACCGCGCCCAACGCCCCCGGCGGACTGTCACCGCGGAGCATCCAGTCCATGGTGGTCTTCGGCGCGATCGGGCTCATCATGGTCTATCTCGGTCTGGCCTCGCTCGGCGTCGTGCCGGACCCGTTCGCCCGGCTCGCCCGGCGGTTCCCCAACGCGCCGATGGTCTTCATGGGCGCGCTGATCGCCTGCTTCCTGATCGGCCGGCCCTTCGCGCTGTTCCGGCAGATGTTCCGCGACGCCGCCGAGAGCGGCAACCCGCTCTACGGCGCGGCCGCGTTCACGCTCCAGTCCCTCGGCAACATCGTCATCATGGCGGTGCTGTTCCTGCTGCTGGCCTGGCTCGCCGGTTCCCGCCTGCAACGCTGGTTCAGCGCCCGGCCGAGCCGCCTGGCGGCCCTGACCGCGGTCGCGTTCATCGTCGCCGGCGCCTTCACGTTCCTCTACTGGGACGTGCGGCTGCTCGCCCGCCGCGAGATCATCCCCTGGTACCCGACGGCCCCCTGGGCCTGAGAGAGTGTTGTGATACCTGGACGTGACCTTCGCTGACTGTGTCAGCGAAGATCACTTCTGTGTCGCTGTGTCTGTAAACCGGTGTACGAGTCGT
>NZ_JBFABB010000072.1:0-36218 GCF_040640035.1 Micromonospora sp. NPDC023633
AAACGCTCGGCTGGGAAACCCCAGCCGAGCGCCTGCATAAACTACTCGCGGCCTGATCAACAAACCACGTGTTGCGACGACCCCTAGAAACCGCCGGCCTGTGGTGGGCGTCGGCCCGCCGGGTGGTGCCACCCGGCGGGCCCGCCGTCACCGCCCCGGGGCGATCTGCGTCCCGGTCTGCACGTCGAACACCGAGATGGCCTCCACCGGGCAGAAGTCGGCGGCCTCGACCACCAGGTCGGACGGGGCCACCACGTCGGCCAGCGGCCGGGAGACCGGGTCCATCGCGAAGTGCTCCGGCGCGCTGCCGACGCAGAAGCCGGAGCTGATGCAGCGTTTCGAGTCCACCACCAACCGCCATCCGGCCTGGTCGCCGGTTTCGTTCGCGCTCACCACTGCCCCTCTCGTCGGACATCCACTGTGCGGGGTCGCCGGGCCACGCGCGGCGGCCCGCTCGGCCGCGGCACGAGCTGGCCCACGTCAGCTCACCACCGAGTACTTCTGCCAACCCGTCGCGAGGACCTCCGGCGCGGAGAACGTGGCCGAGGGCTGCTCCGGATCGAACTTGCCGTTGTGCAGGTGGACGACGAGCGTGCCGTCGGCGCGTACGGCCAGCAGGTCCGGCCGGCCGTCGAGGTCGATGTCGGTCACCGAGATGTGCGCGAACTCCTGCCAGCCCCGGCCGAGCGTGTACCACCGGCCCTCGCCGCGCCACCAGGGGCCCTCGCCGGAGGTGTTGTGCGCGAACTCGTACAGGTCGAGGTCGCCGTTCGCCCGCCGGACCAGCAGGTCGGGCCGGCCGGTGCCGGTGAAGTCGGCCATCGCCAGCGGGAAGTCCTCGACGTCGACCGTCACCAGGCGGTGCGCGGTGCGGTCGTACGTCTCGTTCTGCTTGACCTGCCGCTGGTTGAAGAACGCGTCGACGTTGCCCGCGTCCTGCTCGCGGCCGAACATGTCGTCGCAGCCGTCCAGGTCCAGGTCCGCGATGCCGAGGGTCTCCCACTTCTTGTCGTCGCGGGCGCCGGAGATGCGGATCGGCTCGCCGAGGGTGTCGAGACCGTTCAGCCCACCCTTGTTCGGGTAGAGGAAGATCCCGTGCGTTTCGTTCATATCGGTCATACTCACGCCGATGACGTCGGCGTAGCCGTTGCCGTTGACGTCGATGGGACGGACCAGCCCGTGGTTGCGATACGGGTGGAAGCCGGTGCCGATCAGCACCGGCTCGTCGAATGTCTCGCCACCACGGAAGCTGCCGCTGTGCGGGAAGACCAACAGCTCGCCCGTGACGTCGTCGCGGACCATGATGTCCATCCTCCCGTTCCCGTTGAACGAACGGCAGTGACCATTCCCGCCCATGCGTGCCACAAATACCTCCACGTACGCCCCGAAATACGACAGTCCGATCCTTGCGAAGGGCTCCGGAGGGAGTAACCCCTACCGGCACCCCTCACCCCCCGTGAAGCATTCGCCGCGGTCGGCCACCATTCGGGCCTGCGCGACGGTCCATCCGGGGAAATCGAGGAACCACGAACCCGCTGCGAGCAGTCAGCGGAACCTGACGTGCGAACGGTTCAGCTCGCCCACCGAGGAGACCCCGAGCAGCTTCATGGTGACCTCGATCTCCCGGCTCAGGATTTCCATGGCCCGTACGACGCCACGCCGGCCGCCGGCCATCAGCCCGTACTGGTAGGCCCGACCGACCACGGCGGCAGTGGCGCCCAGCGCGATCGCGGCCACGATGTCCGCGCCCGAGGTGATGCCGGTGTCGACGAGCACCTCGACCTGGTCGCCGACCTCGTCGACCACGTGCGGCAGCAGCTCGACGGGCACCGGAGCCCGGTCGAGCTTGCGCCCGCCGTGCGTGGACAGCCACACCCCGTCGACCCCGACGTCCGCGACCCGCCTGGCGTCGGCGACGCTCTGCACGCCCTTGGCGACGAGCTTGCCCGACCAGGCGCCGCGCAGCCACTCGACGTCCTCGATGGACAGCCGCGGGTTGAACACCCGCTTGATCATGTCGGACGCGGACCCGCCGGTCGCCTTGAGCACCTGCGGCGACGGGGTGCCGGCTCGCCACTGCCGCATCCACCAGCCCGGGTGCATGAACGCCTCGGCGATGGTGCCGACGCTCATCGACGGCGGGATGGTGAGCCCGTTGCGGATGTCGCGGCGGCGCGGCACGGAGATCGGCGTGTCCAGGGTCAGCAGGATGGTGTCGAACTTCGCCTCCTCGGCGAGCGCGATCAGCTCCTTGACCATCGCCCGGTCCTCGGCGAAGTACAGCTGGAACCAGTGCCGCCCCTCCGGCGCGGCGGCGGCGACGTCCGCCAGCGAGGTGGTGGCGAGGGTGGAGACCGAGTACGGAATGCCGAACTGCTGCGCCACCGAGGCCACGGCGGGCTCGCCCTCGGCGTGCATCACCCGGTTGAACCCGACGGGCGCCAGGGCGAACGGCAGCTTCTGCCGCTTGCCCAGCACCACGCGGCTGGTGTCGAGGGCGGACACGTCGCGCAGCACCGACGGCTGGAACTCGATGTTGGCGAACGTCTCCCGGGCGCGGCTGAGACTGCGCTCGCTGTCGGCCGCCCCGTCGCAGTAGTCGAACACCATCCGGGGCACGGCTTTGCGGGCGACGTCGCGCAGGTCGGCGATGCCCGCCGCGCGCAGCAGCCGGCGTTGCGTCGGGTTCCACGCCACCTTGGGCGGCTTGATGAGGGTGCTCATCCGGGCGGACTTGCTCATGGGGGCTTCCTTCCGTGAGGGGTGCCGAGGGGCCGCTCTCGTCGTGGGGGTCTGCTACGCGACGAGGGCCCGCTGGGCGAGCAGTTCCTCGACCACCTCGGCAGGCGTCGGGTGGTCGTAGACGAGCGCGGCGGTCAGCTCCAGCCCGGTGAGGGCCTCGAGCCGGCGCCGCAGCTCCACGGCGGTGAGCGAGGAGAAACCGATGTCGAGGAACTCCTGGTTCTCGTCGACCGTGGCGGCCGACGGCAGACCGAGCGTGTACGCGGTCTGGGCCCGTACCACGTGGGACAGCACCGTGCGGGTCTCGGCCTCGTCGGCCCCGTCGAGCAGCCGGCGCAGCGCGTCGGGGCTGTCGACGTCGAGCGTGTCGTCGGCGGTCTCGGTGATGTGGCGCATCGCGTCCGGCAGGTCCCGCAGCAGCGGGCTCGGCCGGTACCGGGTGTAGTCGGGCGCGAACGAGGCCCAGTCCACTGCGGCGGCGACCCGGCCGACCGCGCCCGCGCCCACCGCCGCGCCGAGCTGCTCGACGGTGAGGTCCGGGCCGACCGCGATCGACACCGCCCCGTCGCGCTGCTGGGCGATCGCGTCGAACACGGCCGCCGTCTCGGCGGCGCCGGCGACCCCGAACAGCTCGTCGGTCGTCTGCACGAGCACGAGCCGCTCCGCCCGGGCGGCGAGGGCGGTCGTGACCGGGTCGTCGGCGTCGCTGGTGACGACCACCGTCTCGGCGGCCCCGGTGGTGACCGTCGCGCCCGCCGCCTCCAGCAGGGCGGCGATCCGGTCCGCCAGCGGCCCGCCGTGCACCGCCACCGTGCCGGCCGGCCGCCACGGCTCACCGGCCGGCGCGGGGGCCGCGACGAGCCGGCGGGCGAAGACGCCCGCCGGGCGCAGCGCCACCTGGTCCTCGCCCGCGCCCCGGGTGAGCACCCGGCACAGGGCGGCCAGCGTCCGGTCGTCGAGCGCCTCCGGCAGGTCGACGACCCCGCCCCAGGCCCGGGGCGTGGTGAAGGCGGTGGAGCGGCCGAAGCCGTACGCCGCCGCCCCGTCCAGGTCGGTGATCCGCTCGGCGGGGGTGACCGCGACCGCGCCCCGGGTGAGGCACCACACCGGGGTGTCGACGCGGGCCTCGTCGAGGGCCCGGAGCAGCCCGGCCGGGGTGGGGCCGGCGGCCGTCGTCAGCATTCCCGCGGCGACGTGCTCCGGCACCAGGTCGAGCAGCTCGTCCGCCGTGCCGTCGCGGTACAGGCGCACGTCGGCGCCGTGCCGGGTCATCGCCTCGGCGATCCGTCCAGCGTCCGCCGGCACCAGCCACACGCCCCGCAGCGCGGCCACCGGCAGCTCCGTGACCGGGGACCACCGCAGTTGGTAGCCCGGCGCGGGCCCGCGTCGCCACGACGACAGCGCCACCGCCACGTCCTTCAGGGACGCGGTGTCGTCCAGGCCGAGCAGCGTGCCCAGGTCGGCGCGCTCGACGGCGGCCCAGAAGTCGTCGGTCGGCGCGGCCACGGCGGGCGCGTCCGGCCACAGGCGGGTGCGCTGGAAGGCGTACGTGGGCAGGTCGACCGGGCGCGCGCCGGCGAAGAAGGCCGGCCAGTCGACGGGGACGCCGCGGCTGTGCAGGCGGGCGAGCGCCTCGGTCACCACCCGCGGTCCGTCCCGGTCGGCGCGCTGCGCGGGCACGAACTCGCCGTCCGCCACGCACTCGCGGCCGAGCGCGGTGAGCACCGCGTCGGGGCCCAGTTCCAGGAAGGTGCGTACGCCACGCGCCGCCAGCGCCTCGACCGCCGTGGCGAACCGCACCGTCGCCCGCACCTGGCGTACCCAGTACTCCGGCGTCAGCTCGGCGAGCTCGCCGGTGACCGTGGAGAGCACGGGGATCGCCGGCGGGTGGTGGGTGACGGACTCGGCGACCGCCCGGAACTCGGCCAGCATGGGATCCATCAGCGGCGAGTGGAACGCGTGCGACACGGTGAGCCGCTTGGTCTTGCAGCCGCTGCGGGCCAGTTCCTCGGCGACCGCCAGGGTCGCGGCCTCCTCGCCGGAGAGCACGACCGAGGCGGGGCCGTTGACCGCGGCGACCGCCACGGCGTCGGAGAGCAGCGGGGCGACCTCGTCCTCGGTGGCGCGTACGGCCACCATCGCGCCACCGGCCGGCAGCGCCTGCATCAGCCGGCCGCGGGCGGCCACCAGCCGGGCGGCGTCGGCCAGCGTGAGGACGCCCGCCACGTGCGCCGCCGCCAACTCACCGATCGAGTGCCCCGCCACGAGGTCCGGCCGCACACCCCACGACTCGAACAACCGGAACAGCGCCACCTCCACCGCGAACAACGCCGGCTGCGCCCACCCCGTCAGGTGCACCTCGTCGGTGTCCAGCACCTCCCGCAACGGCCGCTCCAGATGCCCGTCCAGCTCCCCGCACACCTCGTCGAACGCCGCCGCGAAGACCGGGAACGCCAGCAACTCCCCCGCCATCGCGACCCGCTGCGCGCCCTGACCGGTGAAGAGCACGGCGGTCGCTCCGGCGGTGTCGGCGACCCCGCCGACCACCCCGGGGGCGTTCTCGCCGCGGGCCAGCGCGGACAGTCCGGCGCGCAGCTCGGCCAGGTCCCGGCCCAGCACGGCCGCCCGGTGCCGCAGGGCGGTACGCGTGGTGGCGAGCGAGAAGCCGACGTCCACGGCCGGGGCGTCGTCGGCGAGGTGGGCGGCGAGCCGGGCCGCCTGGTCGCGCAGCGCGGCCTGGTCCCGGCCGGACACCAGCAGGGGCACCACCGGCACCTGGGCCGTCGAGTCCACCACCACCGGCTCGGGCGCCTGTTCGATGATCGCGTGGGCGTTGGTGCCGGAGATGCCGAACGAGGAGACGCCGGCGCGGCGCGGCCGTCCCGTCTCCGGCCAGGGCACCGCCCCGGTCAGCAGCCGGACGGCCCCGTCCGCCCAGTCCACGTGCGGCGACGGGGCGTCGACGTGCAGGGTCGGCGGCAGCACGCCGTGCCGGATCGCCTCCACCATCTTGATCACCCCGGCGACGCCGGCGGCGGCCTGGGTGTGGCCGATGTTCGACTTGATCGAGCCGACCCAGAGCGGGTGTTCGCCCCGGTCGCGGCCGTACGTCGCGATGAGCGACCGGGCCTCGATCGGGTCGCCCAGGGTGGTGCCGGTGCCGTGCGCCTCGACGGCGTCCACGTCGGACGGGCGCAGCCTCGCGTCGGCGAGCGCCTGGTTGACCAGGCGCTGCTGGGACGGCCCGTTCGGCGCGGTCATGCCGTTGCTCGCGCCGTCCTGGTTGACCGCGGTGCTGCGTACGACGGCGAGCACCGGGTGGCCGTTGCGGCGCGCGTCGGAGAGCCGTTCGAGCACCAGCACCCCGACGCCCTCCCCCCAGCCGGTGCCGTCGGCGCCGGCGGCGAAGGACTTGCACCGGCCGTCCGGGGCCAGCGCCCGCTGGCGGCTGAAGTCGATGAACGCGTTGGGCGTCGCGAGCACGGTCACGCCACCGGCCAGGGCGAGCGAGCACTCGCCCCGGCGCAGCGACTGGGCGGCCAGGTGCAGGGTGACCAGCGACGACGAGCACGCCGTGTCGACGGTGACCGCCGGCCCCTCCAGCCCCAGCGCGTACGACACCCGGCCGGACACCACGCCGCCGGCGACGCCGGTGCCGATGAAGCCGTCGAGCTCGGGAGGCAGGTGCTGCAGGTGCGCGGTGTAGTCGTGGTACATCAGGCCGGCGAACACCCCGGTGCGGCTGCCGCGCAGGGCGGTGGGATCGATGCCGGCCCGCTCGACGGCCTCCCACGAGGTCTCCAGGAACAGCCGCTGCTGCGGGTCCATGGCCAGGGCCTCGCGGCGGGAGATGCCGAAGAACTCGGCGTCGAACCAGGCCGCGTCGTAGAGGAACGCGCCCTGGCCGCAGTAGGTGCGGCCGGGCTTGTCCGGGTCCGGGTCGACGAGGTTGTCGATGTCCCAGCCCCGGTCGGTCGGGAAGCCGGCCACCGCGTCGACGCCCCCCGCCACCAGGTCCCACAGCTTCTCCGGGGAGGTGGCGCCGCCGGGGAAGCGGCAGCCCATGCCGACGATCGCGATCGGGTCGTCGGTGGCGTCGGACGAGGCCACGACCACGGCGGCGGCCGACCCTCCGGCGAAGAGTTCCGCGTCCAGGTGCTCGGCCAGCGCCGTCGGGTTCGGGTAGTCGAAGACCAGCGTGACGGGCAGCCGCAGGCCGACCACCGCGTTCAGGCGGTTGCGGAACTCGACGGCGGTGAGCGAGTCGAAACCCAGCTCCTTGAACGCCTTCGTCGCGCCGACCGCCTCGGCGCCGCCGTGCCCGAGCACGACCGCGACCTGCGTACGGACGATGTCGACCAGCTCCTTGCGACGCTCGGCCGGGCCGCGGCCGGCGAGGGTCGCGACCAGGTCGGAGGCCGCCGCGGCGTCGGCGGAGACCTGGCGGCGCGCCGGGGTGCGGACCAGGCCGCGCAGCACCGGTGGCAGCACGCCACCGGTCGCCTGCTCCCGCAGCGCGGCGAGGTCCAGGTGGATCGGCACGAGGGCGGCCTCCGGCGCGGAGAGCGCCTCGTCGAACAGCGCGAGCCCGTCCTCGGTGGCGAGCGGCCGGACGCCGGAGCGCCGCATCCGGGCGAGGTCGGCGTCGTCGAGGGCGCCGGTGAGGCCGGTGCGCTGCGCCCACATGCCCCACGCCAGCGCCACCGCGGGCAGGCCCCGGGCGCGCCGGTGCGCGGCGAACGCGTCGACGAACGCGTTGGCCGCCGCGTAGTTGCCCTGCCCGGGGCCGCCGAGGACGCCCGCGGCCGAGGAGAACACGACGAAGGCGCTCACGTCGCCGGTCAGCTCGTGCAGGTTCACGAGCGCGTCGACCTTGGGGCGTAGCGCGGTCGCGACCCGCTCCGGCGTGAGCGACGGGATCATCCCGTCGTCCAGGACCCCCGCGGTGTGCACGACCGCCGTGGGCGGGTGCTCCGCGACGAGCGCGGCCAGCGCCTCGCGGTCGGCGGCGTCGCAGGCCGCGACCGTCACGTGGACGCCCTGGGCGGTCAGCTCGTCGTGCAGCGTCCTCAGGTCCTCGGTCATGCCGCGGCGGCCGGCGAGGACGAGCCGGCGGACGCCGTGCCGCGCGACGAGGTGCCGGGCGACGAGTCCGCCGAGCGTGCCCGACGCCCCCGTGACGAGGACGGTGCCGGTGATCTCCGGTGCCGTGCCCGGCTGCCCGGACGCCTTGGCGAGGCGGGGTACGAGGACCTCGGTGCCGCGCAGGGCGAGCTGCGGCTCGCCCGAGCGCAGCGCGGGCACGAGGTTCGCCGCCCACTGCCCGCCCGCGACGTCGACGAGGACGATCCGGCCGGGGTTCTCGGACTGGGCCGAGCGCAGCAGGCCCCACACGGCGGCGAGCGCGGGCTCGGTCGCGTCCGTGGCCCCCTCGGTCAGGACGACCAGGCGGGCCGCGGCGAACCGGTCGTCGGCGAGCCACTCCTGGGTGGCGGCGAGGGTGCGCTCCACCGCCCGGTACGTGGCCCCGACGAGGTCGTCGCCGTCCCGGGTGACCGGGAGGACCACGTAGTCGGGGACCTCGGCGATCGCGGCGAGGCTGTCGTACGCGGTGACGCCGGGCAGTTCGCCGCCCACGACCGCGACCGTGGCGGAGCCGCCGTCGCCCACCGCGGCCGGCACCCAGTCGAGCACGTGCATCGCCTGGTGGCGCGGGTTGGTCAGTTCGGCGAGCGCGCCCGCGGGCAGGCGGCGGACGGCCAGCGCGTCGATCGTGGCGACCGGCGCGCCCGTGTGGTCGGCGACGGTCACCGCGACGGCGTTCGGGCCCGCCGCCCGGATGGCGACCCGGAGCCGGGCGGCGCCGGTGGCGTGCAGGGTCACCCCGTGCCAGGCGAACGGCAGCCAGGGCCCGCCCTCGCCGTCGTCTGAGGTGAACACGCCCAGGCCGAGCGGGTGCAGCGCCGCGTCGAGCACCGCAGGGTGCAGGCCGAAGCCCGCGACCTTCGCCGCCTCGGGCGCGGTGACCTCGGCGAACACCTCGTCGCCCCGCCGCCACACCGAGCCCAGGCCGCCGAAGGCGGGGCCGTACGTCACGTCGAGCGAGGCGAACCGGTCGTACAGCTCGCCGGTGTCCAGGGCCTCGGCGCCCGCGGGCGGCCAGACCCCCGCCGGGGCCGGGGCCCGGTCGTCGGCGCCGGGCGTGCCGGCGCCCAGGGTGCCGGTGGCGTGCCGGGTCCACGGGCCGTCGCCGTCGGGCCGCGAGTGGACGGTCAGCCGCCGGGCGCCGTCCGGGCCGGGCTCGCCGACCCGGAGCTGGACCTGCACCGCGCCCCGCTCCGGCACCACCAGGGGCGCCTCGAGCGTCAGCTCCTCGACCTCGGTGGCGCCCACCTCGTCGCCCGCCCGGATCGCGAGTTCGACGAAGGCCGTGCCGGGCAGGAAGATCCGGCCCGCCACCCGGTGGTCGGCGAGCCACGGGTGCGCCGAGGTCGACAGCCGGCCGGTGAGCAGCACCCCGTCCGCGCCGGCGAGCGAGACGGTCGCGCCGAGCAGCGGATGCCCGGTGGAGCCCAGGCCGAGGCCGGTGGCGTCGACCGGGCCGCCGGCGCCGGTGGGCCAGTAGGTCCGGCGCTGGAAGGCGTACGTCGGCAGGGCGACCGGTCGGGCGGGGGCGGTGACCAGCGTGGCCCAGTCGGGCTGCACGCCGCGGGTGTGCGCCTGCCCCAGCGACAGCAGGAACCGGCGCAGGCCGCCCTCGTCGCGGCGCAGGGTGCCGACGACCGCGCCGCCGCCCGCCTCGTCGAGCAGGTCCTGCACGGCGGGTACGAGCACCGGGTGCGAGCTGACCTCGACGAAGGAGTCGATCCCGTCGGCGATCAGGCCGCGTACGGTCTGCTCGAACTCGACGGTCTGCCGCAGGTTGCGGTACCAGTACTCGGCGACCAGCTCGGCGGTGTCGATCAGCTCGCCGGTGACGGTCGAGTAGAGCGGAACGTCGCTGGTGCGGGGCCGCACGGGGGCGAGTACCCGCAGCAGCTCGTCGCGCATCGACTCCACGTGCGCGGAGTGCGAGGCGTAGTCGACGTCGATGCGCCGCGCGCGGACCTCGTCGCGCTCGCACTCGGCCAGCAGCTCGTCGAGCGCCTCGGGCGCGCCGGAGACGACCACGGTGGACGGCCCGTTCACGGCGGCGACCGACAGCCCGGGACGCAGACGCCGGGCGACCTTCGCCACCGGCTCCGACACGGACACCATGCCGCCCCGCCCGGCGAGGTCCACGGCGATCAACTGGCTGCGCCGGGTCACCACCAGGGCGGCGTCGTCCAGGGAGAGCGCGCCGGCCACGCAGGCGGCGGCGATCTCGCCCTGGGAGTGCCCGACGACGGCGGCGGGCTCGACCCCGTGCGAGCGCCACAGCGCCGCCAGGGAGACCATCATGGCGAACAGCGCGGGCTGGACGACGTCGACCCGGTCCAGCGAGGCGGCGCCCGGGACGCCGCGCAGCACGTCGAGCAGCGACCAGTCGGTGTGCCGGTCCACGGCGGTGGCGCACTCCGCCATCCGGGCGGCGAAGACGGGCGAGGTGTCCAGCAGCTCGGCGGCCATGCCCAGCCACTGCGAGCCCTGGCCGGGGAAGAGGAACGCGGTGCGGTCGCCGACGTCGGCGAGCCCGGTGACGAGGTTGCGGGCGGCGCCGCCGTCGGCGAGCGCGTCGAGCGCGGCGGACAGCTCCGCCCGGTCCCCGACGAGGACGGCGCGGTGCGGGAGGCGGGCGCGGGTGGTGGCGAGCGCGTACGCGACGTCGTGCGCGGCGAGGTCGTCGGCCAGGTGCTCGCGCAGCCGGACCGCCTGGTCGCGCAGCGCCGTCTCGGTCCGGGCCGACAGCACCCACGTGGTGGGGCCCTCGGCCGGCGCGGCGCCCCCGGGGTCCCCGGTCGGCGCGGCGCTCCCGGGGGCCTCGGCGGCCGGTGGCTCCTCGATCAGCACGTGGGCGTTGGTGCCGGAGATGCCGAACGACGAGACGCCCGCGCGCCGCGGGTTCTCGCCCCGCGGCCACCGCACCGGCTCGCTGAGCAGCTGGACCGCGCCGTCGGCCCAGTCCACGTGGTGTGACGGCTTGTCGACGTGGAGGGTGCGGGGCAGCTCCTCGTGCCGCAGCGCCATGACCATCTTGATGACGCCCGCGACGCCGGCGGCGGCCTGGGTGTGCCCGAGGTTCGACTTGACCGAGCCGAGCCAGAGCGGCCGGTCGCGCTCCTGGCCGTAGGTGGCGATGAGCGACTGGGCCTCGATCGGGTCGCCCAGCGTGGTGCCCGTCCCGTGCGCCTCCACCGCGTCCACGTCGGCCGTGGTGAGCCCGGCATTGGCCAGCGCGGCGCGGA
This sequence comes from Micromonospora sp. NPDC023633, assembly GCF_040640035.1. Taxonomy (NCBI): domain Bacteria; kingdom Bacillati; phylum Actinomycetota; class Actinomycetes; order Micromonosporales; family Micromonosporaceae; genus Micromonospora; species Micromonospora sp. NPDC023633. The sequence continues at coordinate 11,127 of NZ_JBFABB010000072.1, forward strand.
TGACCCGCTGCTGCGACGGCCCGTTCGGCGCGGTGAGGCCGTTCGACGCGCCGTCCTGGTTGACCGCCGAGCCGCGCACCACCGCCAGGACGCGGTGCCCGTTGCGGCGCGCGTCCGACAGCTTCTCCAGCACGAGTACGCCGACACCCTCGCCGAACGCCGTGCCGTCCGCCGCCGAGGCGAACGCCTTGATCCGCCCGTCCGGGGCGAGCCCCTTCTGGCTCGAGAACTCGACGAACGTGCCGGGCGTGGAGATGACACAGGTGCCGCCGGCCAGCGCGAGGTCGCAGTCGCCGCTGCGCAGCGCGTGCGCGGCCACGTGCACCGCCACCAGGGACGACGAGCAGGCCGTGTCCACCGTGACGGCCGGGCCCTCCAGCCCCAGCACGTACGACACCCGGCCGGACACGACGCTGCCCGCGACGCCGGTCATCGTGTAGCCGATCAGCGCGTCGACGTCGCGCTGCATGGCGTTCAGGTACTCGACGCTGTTCGCGCCGACGAAGACGCCGGTCCGGCTGCCCCGCAGCGAGTGCGGGTCGATCCCGGCGTGCTCGAACGCCTCCCACGACGTCTCCAGCATCAGCCGCTGCTGCGGGTCCATCGCGAGCGCCTCGCGCGGGCTGATGCCGAAGAAGCCCGCGTCGAAGTCGGTGGCGTCCGGGATGAAGCCGCCCCGCCGCACGTAGCTGGTGCCGGTGCCGCTGTCCGGGTCGAACAGGTCGTCCAGGTCCCAGCCCCGGTTGGTGGGGAAGTCGGTGATGCCGTCCCCGCCGGACGACACCAGCTCCCACAGGTCGTCGGCGGAGCGCACGCCGCCGGGGAAGCGGCAGCCGATGCCGACGATCGCGATCGGCTCCCGCTCCGTGGCGGTCCGCAGCTTCCGCCGCGTCTCGTGCAGGTCGGCCGTCACGCGCCGGAGGTACTCGACAAGCTGTTCTTCGTTCGCCATCAGTAAGCCCTCCTCAGCGCGAGCGGATCAGGCGGCGCCGAGTTCGTCGTCGATGAACCGCAACAGCTCGTCGGCCGAGGCGGTCTTCAGCACCAGGCCCACGTCCGGTCCGTCAGGTTCGGCGTCCACGTCGGACCTGCCACGCCAATTCGACATCACCGCGTGCAACCGCTCGGTAATCCGTGCCTTGACCGTCTCCTCCAGGCCCGCCGCGCCGGCCTGGGCGAACGAGCGTTCCAGCCGGTCCAGCTCGGCCAGCAGCGCCGCGGCCGGGTCCGCCTCGGCCGGGGCCAGCCCGGCCAGCAGGTGGTCGGTGAGCGCCGCGGCGGTCGGATGGTCGAAGACCATGGTGGCGGAGAGCTTCAGGCCGGTGGCCGCCTTCAGCCGGTTGCGGAACTCGACGGCGGTCAGCGAGTCGAAGCCGAGCTCCGTGAACGGCCGGTCGGGGTCCACCGCGCTCGCGCCGGCGTGCCCGAGCACGGCGGCGGCCTGCGCCTTGACGAACTCCAGCGCGGTGTGCCGCCGCTGCGGGCCGCTCTGGCTCGCCAGCTGGTCCCGCAGGGCGCCGGGCGACTGCGCCGCCTGCTCCACCGCCCGGCGGGACGGTCCCCGCACCAGGCCACGCAGCAGCGCGGGCAGCATGCCCACCCGGCCCAGCTCGCGCAGCGCCGCCGGGTCCACCGGCATCGGCACCAGCAGCGGCTCGTCGATCAGCTCCGCCGCGTCGTAGAGCGCCATGCCCTGCTGCACCGACAGCTCCAGCAGCCCGACGCGGGCCATCCGGGCGCGGTCGTTGGCGTCGAGGTGCGCGGTCATCCCGCTCGCCTCGCTCCACAGCCCCCAGGCGAGCGAACGGGCGGGCAGCCCGGCCGCGCGGCGCCGCGCCACGAGCGCGTCCAGGAACGTGTTCGCCGCCGCGTAGTTGCCCTGCCCGGGGCCGCCCATCGTGCCGGCCGCCGCGGAGAACACGACGAACTCGGCCAGCTCGCCGCCCAGGGTCAGCTCGTGCAGGTTGACCGCCGCGTCGACCTTGGGCCGCAGCACCGCGTCGACCTGCTGGGGCGTCAGCGCGGAGACCAGCCCGTCGTCGAGGACGCCCGCCGTGTGCACCACGGCGGTCAGCGGGTGCGCGGCGGGCACCCGGGCCAGGGTCTCGGCCAGCGCCGCGCGGTCCGCCGCGTCGCACGCCGCGACGGTGACCTCCGCGCCGTACGACGTCAGCTCGGCCACCAGCTCGGCGGCCCCGGGGGCGTCCGGGCCACGGCGGCTGGTCAGCAGGAGGTGCCGCACCCCGCGTCGGGTCACCAGGTGCCGCGCGAGCAGGCCGCCGAGGGTGCCGGTGCCGCCCGTGACGAGCACCGTGCCGTCGGGGTCCCGCCGGGGCGGCGCGGTGAGCACGAGCTTGCCGACGTGCCGGGCCTTGGACATGAACCGGAACGCCTCCGGGGCGCGGCGGATGTCGTACGGCCGTACCGGCAGCGGCGTGATCTCGCCCGCCTCGAACAGGGCGACCACGTCGCGCAGGATCGCGCCGACCCGGTCCGGGTCGATGGCGAGCAGGTCGAACGCCTGGTAGGAGACGCCGGGATGGTCGGCGGCGACCTGGTGCGGGTCCCGCACGTCGGTCTTGCCCATCTCGACGAACCGGCCGCCCGCGCCCAGCAGGCGCAGCGAGGCGTCGACGAACTCCTTGGCCAGCGAGTCGATCACCACGTCGATGCCGGCCGCGCCGAACCGCTGTTCGAACTCCAGCGTGCGGGAGTTGCCGATGTGCGTCTCCGGCAGCCCCATCGCGCGCAGCGCGTCCCACTTGCCGGTGCTGGCCGTGCCGTACACCTCCGCGCCGAGGTGCCGGGCGAGCCGGACCGCCGCCATGCCGACGCCACCGGCGGCGGCGTGCACCAGCACCCGCTCCCCCGGCTTCACCTGGGCGAGGTCGACCAGCGCGAAGTAGGCGGTGCAGAACGCGATCGGCGTCGACGCCGCGGTGGCGAACGACCAGTCCGACGGCACCGGCACGACCATCCGCGCGTCGGTGACCACCTCGGTGCCGAAGGCGCCGTGGAACAGGCCCATGACCCGGTCGCCGACGGCGACGCCGGTCACGTCCGGCGCGGTCTCGACGACCACGCCCGCCCCCTCGCCGCCCATCACCCCACCGCCGGGGTACATGTCGAGGGCGATCAGCACGTCCCGGAAGTTCAGGCCGGCGGCCCGCATCGCGATGCGCACCTGGCCCGGCCCCAGCGGGCGCGGTTCCTCCGCCTCGGGCAGCAGCGCGAGGTTGTCCAGCGTGCCGCGCTCGGTGACGTCCAGCCGCCAGCGGTCGACCGGCGGCGCCGCCAGCGCGGGGCTGCTGGCCGCGCGGGCCAGCCGCGGGGCCAGCAGGACGCCGTCGCGGACGGCGAGCTGCGGCTCGCCAGTCGCGACCGCCGCCGCGAGCACCCGGTGCGGCTGGTGGTCGTCGACGTCGAGCAGGACGAAGCGGTCCGGGTTCTCGCTCTGGGCCGAGCGGAGCAGGCCCCACAGCGGCGAGCTGGCCAGGTCGGGGGCCGACTCGTGCACGCTCACCGCGTCGCGGGTGACTACGACCAGCCGGGTGTCGGCGAACCGCTCGTCGGCGAGCCACTCGCGCAGCACCGCGAGGGTGTCGTGGACGACCCGGTGGGCCGCCTGGGCGGGATCGTCGGCGTCGCCGGCCGCACAGGGCAGCGCGACCAGGGCGGGCGGCGGCGCGCCGTCCGCCACGCGGGCCCGCAGCGTCGCCAGGTCCGGGTAGGCGTCGGTGACGAGGCCGGCGTCCTGCGGCAGGGTGCACCCGCCGAGGGCCGCCCAGCGGGCGTCCGGCGGGGCAGTGGGCGCGGCGACCTGGGTCCACTCCAGGCGGAACAGGGCGTCGTGGTGCGTGCTCGGCTGGGCGGGGGCGGTGGCCTCCCGCAGGACCAGCGACTCGACCTCGGCGACCACGGTGTTGCTCTGGTCGGCGACGGTCACCGCGACCGTGTTCCGGCCGCGCGGACGCAGCCGGACGCGCAGCTCCGTCGCGCCGACGGCGTGCACGGACACGCCGCTCCACTCGAACGGGAGCAGCGCCTCGGTGCCGCTGGTGACGAGCGCGAGCGGGTGCAGCGCGGCGTCGAGCAGCGCCGGGTGCAGGCCGTACCCGGCCGCCGTCCGGGCGGCGTCCGCCGGCAGGGCGACCTCGGCGAAGACGTCCTCGCCCTGCCGCCACACCCGGCGTACGCCCTGGAACGTCGGGCCGTACGTGAGACCGGCCGCGGCCAGGGTGGCGTACAGCTCGTCGGCCGGCACGGGCTCGGCCGCCGGCGGCCACGCGGTGTCGAAACCGCCCGCCGGCTCCCCCGGGGCGAGCAGGCCGACGCCGTTGCGCACCCACGGCGCCGCGTCGGTGGCGACCCCGTCCGGCCGGGAGTGGACGGTCAGCTGCCGCTGCCCGTTCTCGTCGGGCGCGCCGAGGCGCATCTGCACCTGGACCCCGCCCTTCTCGGGCAGCACCAGGGGCGCGGTCAGGGTCAGCTCCTCGACCCGGCCGCAGCCGACCTCGTCGCCCGCGCGGACCGCGAGGTCCACGAGCGCGGTGCCGGGCACGAACACCTGCCCGCCGACCCGGTGGTCGGCCAGCCACGGGTGGGCGGCCACCGAGATGCGGCCGGTGAACAGCAGGCCGTCGGTGTCGGCCAGCGCGACCGCCGCGCCGAGCAGCGGGTGCTCGGTGGCGGCGAGGCCCAGCCCGGCCGCGTCGGCGGTGGCCGGCGCGACGGCCGGCCAGAACCGCTCGTGCTGGAACGGGTAGCCGGGCAGCCGGACCCGCCGCGCGCCCTCGTACCCCCACATCGGGTGGACGCCGTGGACGTGCGCCTCGCCCAGGGAGAGCAGGAAACGCGCCAGGCCCCCCTCGTCGCGGCGCAGCGAGCCGACCACGGTGGCGGTGGCCTCCGCGTCGTCGATGACGTCCTGCACGCCGATGGTCAGCACGGGGTGCGGGCTGACCTCGACGATCGTGGTGACGCCCGCGTCGAGCAGGGCCCGGATGGCCGGCTCGTACCACACGGTCTGGCGCAGGTTGCGGTACCAGTACTCGGCGTCCATCGCGACGTCGTCCAGCCAGCGGTCGTCCACAGTCGAGTAGAGCGGCACGTCGGGCCGGCGGGGCTCCAGCCCGGCCAGGACGTCGCGCAGCTCCTCGTGCAGCTCCTCCACGTACGCCGAGTGCGACGCGTAGTCCACGTCGATGCGCTTGGCGCGCACGCCGTCGCGCTGGCACTCGGCCAGCAGCTCGTCGAGGGCGTCCAGCTCGCCGGCCGCCACCGTCGAGCGCGGCCCGTTGACGGTCGCGACGGTCACCCGGCCGCCGAAGCGCTCCAGCCGCTCCCGCACCTCGGCCACCGGCAGCGGCACGGAGACCATGCCGCCCTTGCCGGACAGGCGCAGCAGCGCCCGGCTGCGCAGGGCGACGACCCTGGCCGCGTCCGCCACGGAGAGCGCGCCCGCCACGCAGGCGGCGGCGATCTCGCCCTGGGAGTGCCCCACCACGGCGGCGGGCTCGACCCCGTGGGACCGCCACAGCGCCGCGAGCGACACCATGACGGCGAACAGGACGGGCTGGACGACGTCCACCCGGTCCAGCTCCTCCCCCTGCCGCAGGACGGCCTCCAGGGACCAGTCGACGTGCGGCGCCAGCGCGGCCTCGCACTCGGCCATCCGCGCGGCGAACACCGGGGAGGCGTCGAGCAGCTCCACGGCCATGCCGATCCACTGCGAGCCCTGCCCGGGGAAGGAGAACGCCACCTTCCCGGCCGTGCCGGCGGCGACCCCGGTGGCCAGGTTCGGCGCGGGCTCCCCCGCCGCGAGCGCGGCGAGGCCGGCGCGCAGCTCGTCGGCCCCGCCCACCACGACCGCGCGGCGCGGGTGGGTGGTCCGCAGGGAGAGCGAGTACGCCAGGTCGCGGGGCGGCACGTCGGCCAGGAACGGCTGGAGTTCGGCGGCCTGCTGGCGCAGCGCGCCGTCCGACCGGGCGGAGAGCACGAGCGCGACGGGCTCGTCGTCGTTCGACCGGGCGGCCTCGGGCGCCTCCGGGGCCTCCTCGATGACGAGGTGGGCGTTGGTGCCGCTGAATCCGAACGAGGAGACGCCGCCGCGACGGGGGTGGCCGTCGCGCCGCCACGGCTGCGGTTCGGCCAGCAGCCGCACCCCGCCCGACCAGTCGACGTGCGCCGTCGGCTCGGCCACGTGCAGGGTCCGGGGCAGTTCGCCGTGCCGCAGCGCGAGCACCATCTTGATCACCCCGGCCACGCCGGCGGCGGCCTGGGTGTGCCCGATGTTCGACTTCACCGAGCCGAGCCAGAGCGGCCGGTCCCCGGCGCGGTCGCGGCCGTACGTGGCGAAGAGCGCGTCGACCTCGATGGGGTCGCCCAGCGTCGTGCCGGTGCCGTGCGCCTCGACCACGTCGACGTCGGCGGTGGACAGCCCGGCGTCGGCGAGCGCCTGCCGGATGACCCGCTGCTGCGCCGGCCCGTTGGGCGCGGTCAGCCCGTTGGACGCGCCGTCCTGGTTGACGGCGGTCCCGCGTACCACGGCGAGGACCTCGTGGCCGGCGGCGAGCGCGTCGGAGAGCCGCTCCAGCACGACCACGCCGATGCCCTCGCCCCAGTTGGTGCCGTCCGCGCCGGCCGCGAACGCCTTGCAGCGCCCGTCCGGGGCGAGCCCGCGCATCCGGCTGAACTCCAGGAACGCGCCCGGGGTCGACATGGCGGTCACGCCGCCCGCGACCGCCATCGCGCACTCGCCCGAGCGCAGCGCCCGCACCGCGAGGTGCATCGCGACCAGCGACGACGAGCAGGCGGTGTCCACCGTCACGGCCGGGCCCTCCAGCCCGAGCACGTACGACAGGCGACCGGACATGATGCTCGCGGCGTTGCCGGTGGCCATGAAGCCTTCCGCGCTGGCGCCCGCCGCGCCGGTGATCCGGGCGTAGTCGATGTTGTTGGCGCCGACGTACACCCCGGTCGCGCTGCCGCGCAGCGTGGTCGGGTCGATGCCGGCGTCCTCGAAGGCCGCCCAGGACGCCTCCAGCACCAGCCGCTGCTGCGGGTCCATGGCCTCCGCCTCGCGCGGGCTGATGCCGAAGAAGGCCGCGTCGAAGCCCGGCAGGTCGGCGAGGAAGCCGCCCTCGCGGACGTAGCTGGTCCCGGAGTGCTCCGGGTCGGGGTGGAACAGGCCGTCGAGGTCCCAGCCGCGATCGGTGGGGAACGGGCCGATGCCGTCGCGTCCCTCGCGCAGCATCGTCCACAGCTCCTCCGGCGAGCCGACGCCACCGGGGAAGCGGCAGCTCATGCCGACGATGGCGATCGGCTCGTCGGCGGCGACGGTGCCGACGACCACCTCGGTGCGACCGGTCTCCAACAGGTGCTCGGCCAGCGCGACCGGGGTCGGGTAGTCGAAGGCGACGGCCGCGGAGAGCCGTACGCCGGTGGCCTCGACCATCCGGTTGCGGAACTCCACGGCGGTGACCGAGTCGAAGCCCAGCTCCTTGAACGCGGAGGCCGGTTCGACCGCCTCCGGGCCCGCGTAGCCGAGCGTGAGCGCGACCTGGGTGCGGACCAGCCCGACGACGTGGTCGAGGCGCTCCGCCTCCGGCAGGTCGGCGAGGCGGCGGGCGAAGTCCGACGAGGTGGACGTGTCGGTCGGCGCCTCGTCGGCGACCGCATCGGGGATGGCGTCGAACAGCCGGCTCGGCCGCAGCGCGGTGAACGACGGCACGAAGGTGGCCCAGTCCACGTCGGCGAGCAGCACGTCCGTGTCGCCGGCCGCCAGGGCGGTACGCATGGCCGCGACGGCGCGCTCCGGCGCCATCGGCGCCAGGCCCCGCTTGCGCAGCGAGGCCGAGATCTCGTCGTCCACCAGCGTGCTCTCGGCCCACGGTCCCCAGGCGAGGGCGGTGGCCGGCTGTCCCCGGCCGCGCCGGGCCTCGGCGAGGGCGCACAGGTGGGCGTTGCCGGCGGCGTAGGCGGCCTGGCCGCCGCTGCCCCAGACGCCGGCCACGGAGGAGAAGAGCACGAACTCGTCGAGGTCCCGCTCGGCGAAGATCGCGTCGAGGTTGGCGGCGCCGGCGACCTTCGCGGAGACGACGTCGGTGAACTCGGCGAGGTCCATGTCCACGATGCCGGTGAGCTGGGCCAGGCCCGCCACGTGCACCACGGCGCGCACGTCGGGGTAGCGGTCGACCACCGCCTCCAGGGCCGCCCGGTCGGCCACGTCGCAGGCCACGACGTCGACCTCCGGGCCCAGCCCGCGCAGCTCGTCGAGGAGTTCGGCGGGGGCGGTGCCGCGCCGGCTCAGCAGGACGAGCCGCTCGGCGCCGTGCCGCGCGTACAGCCGGGCGACCTCGATGCCGAGGGTGCCGGTGCCGCCGGTGACCAGGACGGTGCCGGACGCGCCGCGCCAGCGCGGGTTGCCGGTGACCGGCGCGCGGTGCAGCCGGCGGACGAACACCCCGTCCGGGCGCACCGCGACCTGGTCCTCCCCGATGCCGGCGAGCACGCCGGCCAGCGCGGCGGCGCAGCGCCCGTCCAGCTCGGCGGGCAGGTCGACCAGGCCGCCCCAGGTGTCGGGCAGCTCCAGCGCGGCGACCCGGCCGAGGCCCCACACCTGCGACTGCGCGACGCCGGTCACCGGGTCGGCCGGGGAGGTGGCGACGGCCCCACGGGTGAGGCACCACAGCGCGACGCCCCGCCCGGCGAGGGTACGGATCAGGTCGAGGGTGGCCGCGGCGCCCGCCGGGACGCCGGGGTGCCCGGGCAGGAACGCCTCGTCGAGCGCGAGGAGGGAGACCACGCCGGCGAGTTCCCCGTCGAGGTGGTCCGCGACGGCGGCCGGGTCGGTGGTGACGACGGTGGCGCCGTGCGCGGCGAGCGCGTCGGCGACCGCGCCACCCGTGTCGCCCGTCACCGCCGGCTCGGGAACCACCAGCAGCCAGGTGCCGGTCAGCGCCGCCGGCGTGCCGCCGGGGCGGCGCTCCCACCGCGCCTGGTAACGCCAGCCGTCCAGCGCGGACCGCTCCTGCCGGCCCCGGCGCCACGCGGAGAGCGCGGGCAGCACCGACGCCAGGGGCGCCTGCGGGTCCACGTCGAGCGTGGTGACCACCGTGTCGAGGTCACCGCTGTCCACCGCCGCCCAGAGGCCGTCGTCGTCGCCGGCCTCGCCCGCGGCGGCCGGCTCGACGCTGTCCTGCCAGAAGCGCTCGTGCTGGAAGGCGTACGTCGGCAGGTCGACCCAGGACGGCCCGGACCGGTGGTAGAACGCCTCCGGGTCGATCGTGACGCCCCGGGTCTCCAGCCGCGCCAGCGCCTCCACCAGGGCAGGCGGCTCGTCGCGGTCCCGGCGCAGCACCGGCGTGGCCAGCACGTCCCCGTCCAGGCAGTCCGCCGCCATGGTGGCGAGCACCGAGTCCGGGCCCAGTTCGAGGAACGTCGTGACGCCGGTCGCGGCGGCGGCGCGTACCGCGTCGGCGAAGCGCACGGTCGCGCGGACCTGCCCGACCCAGTACTCCGGCGTCGCCAGTTCGTCGCCCGCCGGCGCGCCGGTGACCGTGGAGACCAGCGGGACGCTCGGCGGCGCGTACGAGATCGTCTCGGCCACCGCCCGGAACTCCGCGAGCATCGGGTCCATCAGCGGCGAGTGGAAGGCGTGCGACACGGTCAGCCGCCGGGTGCGCCGGTCGGCGAACCGCGCGGCCACCGCCGCCACCGCCTCCTCGGTGCCGGAGACGACCACCGAGTCCGGGCCGTTGACGGCGGCGATGTCGGCGTCAACGCCGAGCAGCGGCGCGACCTCGTCCTCGGTGGCCTGCACGGCGAGCATCGCCCCGCCCGCCGGCAGGGCCTGCATCAGCCGGCCCCGGGCCGCGACCAGGCGGGCCGCGTCGGCGAGCGGGAACACCCCCGCGACGTGCGCGGCGGCCAGTTCGCCGATCGAGTGCCCGGCCAGGACCGACGGGGTGACGCCCCAGGACCGGACGAGCCGGTAGAGGGCCACCTCGACGGCGAACAGGGCGGGCTGGGTCCAGCCGGTCCGGTGCAGGTCCTCGGTGTCGAGGACCTCGCGCAGCGGCCGGTCCAGGTGCGGGTCGAGGGCGGCGCACACCTCGTCGAACGCCGCCGCGAACTCCGGGTACGCCGCGTACAGCCCGCGGCCCATGCCGAGGCGCTGCGCGCCCTGCCCGGAGAAGAGCATCCCGACCCGGCCGTCCGCCGCCCGGCCGCGGACCAGGTTGGCGGCCTGCTCGTCGCGCGCCAGGGCGGCCAGGCCGGCACCGAGTTCCTCGGCGGAGGAGCCGACGACCGCGGCCCGGTGCGGGAAGCGGGACCGGGTGGTGGCCAGGGCGTAGCCCAGCTCGGCCGGCTCCACCTGCGACACCACGGCGGAGAGCCGCCGTGCCTGGTCCCGCAGCGCGTTGGCGTCGCGGGCGGTGAGCAGCAGCGACGTCACCGGCGCCGAGGCGGGCTCGGGCGCGGCGGCGTCCGGCGCCTGCTCCACGATCACGTGGGCGTTCGTGCCGCTGAACCCGAACGACGAGACCGCGGCCCGGCGCGGCTGACCGGTGCGCGGCCACGGCGTGGCGGCGGTCAGCAGCCGCACGTTGCCGGCCGTCCAGTCCACCTGGTCCGACGGCTGCTCGGCGTGCAGCGTCGCGGGCAGGACGCCGCGCCGGATCGCCTCGACCATCTTGATGACCCCGGCGACCCCGGCCGCGGCCTGGGTGTGGCCGATGTTCGACTTCACCGAGCCGAGCCAGAGCGGGTCCTCCCGGTCCTGGCCGTACGTCGCGAGCAGCGCCTGCGCCTCGATCGGGTCGCCCAGGGTGGTGCCGGTGCCGTGCCCCTCGACCACGTCGACCTGGCGCGTCGACAGGCCCGCGTCGACCAGCGCGGCCTCGATGACCCGCTGCTGCGACGGCCCGTTCGGCGCGGTCAGCCCGTTCGACGCGCCGTCCTGGTTGACCGCGGAGCCCCGGACGACCGCCAGGACGCGGTGACCGTGCGCGAGCGCGTCCGACAGCCGCTCCACCAGCAGCACGCCGGCGCCCTCGGCGAACCCGGTGCCGTCGGCGTCCGCCGAGTACGAGCGGCACCGCCCGTCCGGCGACAGGCCGCGCTGGCGGGAGAACTCGACGAACGTCAGCGGCGTCGCCATGACCGAGACGCCGCCGACGAGCGCGAGCGTGCAGTCGCCCCGGCGCAGCGCCTGGATCGCCAGGTGCAGCGCCACGAGCGACGACGAGCAGGCGGTGTCGACGGTGACCGCCGGCCCCTCCAGCCCAAGCGTGTAGGCGACCCGGCCGGAGACCACGCTGCCGGAGCTGTTGCTGCCCAGGTAGTCGTGGTACATCAGGCCGGTGAACACGCCGGTCGGGCTGCCGGCGAGCGAGGCGGGGTCGATGCCGGCCCGCTCCAGGGTCTCCCACGCGACCTCCAGCAGCAGCCGCTGCTGGGGGTCCAGGCCGACCGCCTCGCGGGGGCTGATGCCGAAGAACGTCGGGTCGAAGTCCGCCGCGTCGTACAGGAAGCCGCCGCGCGAGGTGTAGGACGTGCCCTCGCGCAGCGACTGCGGGTCGTAGAGCGACTCCAGGTCCCATCCGCGGTCGGTCGGGAACGCGCCGGTGGCGTCGGTCCCGGACTCCACCAGCCGCCACAGGTCCTCGGGACTCGCCACGCCCCCCGGGTAGCGGCAGGCCATGCCGACGATCGCGACCGGCTCGTGCGCGGACGCCTCCACCTCGTGCAGGCGCTGCCGGGTCTTCTGCAGGTCGACCGTGACCCGCTTCAGGTAGTCCCGGAGCTTGTCCTCGTTGGCCACTAGGGTCGCCCTCCTCGCACTGTCATGAGATCCCGAGTTCGCTGTCGATGAGAGCGAAGACCTCGTCGTCGGTCGCGGATTCGATGTCGTTGCCGGTGGACGCCGGCTCGCCGCCCAGCTTCGAGAGCACGTCCCGCAGCCGCAGCGACAGCCGGGTACGGGACTGCTCGTCGACGTCGCGCAGGACCGCCTCGAGGCGGTCGAGTTCGGCGAACGCGGCCAGCACCGCGTTGTCCCCACCCGACTCGCCGGAGAGTTCGGCCTGGAGGAACGCGGTGAGGGCGTTCGACGTCGGGTGGTCGAACACCAGCGTCGCGGGCAGCCGCAGCCCCGTCGCGGCGCTCACCCGGTTGCGCAGCTCCACCGCGGTGAGGGAGTCGAAGCCGAGCTCGGAGAACGGCCGGTCGGCGGCGACCGCGGCCGGGTCCGGGTAGGCCAGCACCCCCGCCACCTGGGTACGCACCAGGTCGAGCAGGATGGCCGCGGCCTCCTCGGCGTCGCGGCCCGCGAGCCGCTGCCGCAGCGCGTCGGCCGCTCCCGCGTCGGTGTCGGCCGCCCGCCTGGCGGGCACCCGGACCAGGCCGCGCAGCACCGGCGGCACCATGCCCGCGACGGCGCGTTCCCGCAGGGCCCGGTGGTCGAGCTTGATCGGCGCCACCATGCCCTGGGCGTGCAGCGCCGCGTCGAACAGGGCCAGCGCCTCCTCGACGGGGAGCGCGTCGATGCCGGAGCGCGACATGCGCCGCAGGTCGGCCTCGGTCAGCTGCTCCGCCATGCCCGCCTGCTCCCAGCGGCCCCAGGCCAGCGACACGGCCGGCAGGCCGTTCGCCCGCCGGTGCTCGGCGAGCGCGTCCAGGTAGGCGTTGCCGGCGGCGTAGTTGCCCTGCCCGGGGCCGCCGAGCACCCCGGAGGCCGACGAGAACAGCACGAACGCGGTCAGGTCGCGGGTCAGCTCGTGCAGGTTCGTCGCGGCGTCGACCTTGGGCCGCAGCACCCGGTCGACCCGTTCCGGGGTGAGCGAGGAGATGACGGCGTCGTCGACGACGCCCGCCGTGTGCACCACCCCGCGCACCGGGTGCGCCGCGAGCAGCGCGGCGAGCGCGTCCGGGTCGGCGACGTCGCACGCGGCGACGGTGACCTCGGCCCCCAGGGCGACGAGTTCGTCGCGCAGGTCGGTCGCGCCCTCGGCGGCGGGGCCGCTGCGGCTGACCAGCACCAGTTCGCGGACCCCGTGCCGGGCGACCAGGTGCCGGGCGACGAGCCGACCGAGCGCGCCGGTGGCGCCGGTGACCAGGACGGTCCCCTCGAAGACGGTCGCGGCGGAGTCGGTGACGCCGGCCCGCGCCAGGCGGGGCACGAGGACGTCGGCGCCGCGGACGGCGAGCTGCGGCTCGTCGGAGCCGAGCGCGGCCGACAACCCGGTGCCGGTCTCCCCCTCGACGTCGACCAGGACGAACCGGTCGCCGTGTTCGGACTGCGCGGAGCGGACCAGGCCCCAGGCCGCGGCCCCGGCGAGGTCGGTGACGTCGGCGTCGGGACGGGTGGCCACCGCGCCGCCGGTCAGGACGGCGAGGCGGGAGGCGGCGAACCGCTCGTCGGCGAGCCACTGTTGCGCCAGGGCGAGGACCTCGTTGGTGGCCGCGCGGGCCCGCGCGGCCTGCGCCGCCCCCCGGTCGGGGACGCACCGCGCCACCACCACCTCGGGCACCGCGGCGCCCGCGTCGACGGCGGCGGCGAGGGCCGACAGGTCGGGGTACGCGGTCGCGTCGAGGCCGGCGATCCGGTCCCCGAGCACCGCGACGGTGCGCGGCCGGGGCGACCCGGTCAGCGGCGTCCAGTCCAGGCGCAGCAGCGACTCGTGCCGCTCGCGGCGCAGCGCCGCCAGCTGCTCCGGCGACACCGGGCGCACCGCCAGCGCCTCGACGGAGGCCACCGGGGCGCCGGTCGCGTCGGCCAGGGTGATCGCCGCCGTGCCGTCGCCGGGCACGATCCGGGCCCGCAGCCGGTTGGCGCCCGAGGCGTGCACGGTGAACCCGCGCCACGAGAACGGCAGCACCGGGTCGCCGTCGCCGGTCGACGCCACCGCGTGCAGGACGGCGTCCAGCAGCGCCGGGTGCAGGCCGAAGCGGCCGGCGTCGTCGTGCGCCTGCTCGGGCAGGGTGATCTCCGCGTACACCTCGTCGCCGCGCCGCCACGCCGCGGTCAGGCCCTGGAAGACCGGGCCGTACCGCAGGCCGCGCGCGAACAGGTCGTCGTACGCCGCGGACACGTCCACCGGGTCGGCGTCCGGCGGCCAGGCCCGCAGGTCGGCGCCGACGGCCCCGGCCGGGGTCAGCCGGCCCACCGCGTGGGTGGTCCACCCGTCCTCGTCCTCGACCCGCGAGTGGACGCCCACCTCCCGGTCGCCGTCGGGTGCCGGTTCGCCCACCGTCACGCGTATCTGGACGCCGCCGGAGTCCGGCAGCACCAGCGGCGCCTCGAGCGTCAGTTCCTCGACCCGCGGGCAGCCAACCTCGCGGCCGGTGTGCGCCGCCAGCTCGACCAGCGCCGCGCCGGGCAGCAGCACCACGTCCGCGACCGCGTGGTCGGCCAGCCACGGGTGGGTGGCCAGCGCGAGCCGGCCGGTGAACACCGCGCCGCCGTCCGGCAGCTCGACCGCCGCGCCCAGCAGCGGGTGGTTCGCCCGCGTCTGGCCCAGCCCGCTCGCGTCGCCGGTGCCGGCGCCCGCCCGGGGCCAGTACGGCTGGTGCTGGAACGCGGAGGTGGGCAGCTCCACGGTCCGTCCCGGCACCACGGCGGACCAGTCGACGGGCGTGCCGCGCACCGCGAGCCGGGCGAACGCGGTCGCCACGGTCTCCGACTCGGCGCGGCCCTTGCGGCACACCGGGATCCACTCGCCCTCGGCCAGGTTGCGGCCGAGCGCGGTCAGCACCGCGTCGGGCCCGATCTCCAGGAAGGTGGTGGCCCCGGCCGCGGCGAGCGTGGCGACCGCGTCGGCGAACCGGACGGGTTCGCGCACCTGCCGCACCCAGTGCTCGGCGTCGAGGGTGGTGGGCCCGCCCGTCAGCGTCGAGACCAGCTCGACGACCGGCTCCCGGCACTCCACCTGGGCCACGACCGCGCGGTACTCGTCGAGCATGGGGTCCATCAGCGGCGAGTGGAACGCGTGCGACACGGTGAGCCGCCGCGCCCTGCGGCCACGCCGGGCCAGCTCCTCGGCCACGGCGAGGACGGCGGTCTCGTCGCCGGAGAGCACCACCGACTCCGGCCCGTTCACCGCGGCGACGGCGACCGTGGGCGGCAGCAGCGGGACGATGTCGTCCTCGGTGGCGCGTACGGCCACCATCGCGCCACCGGTCGGCAGCGCCTGCATCAGCCGGCCCCGCGCCGCGACGACCCTCGCGGCGTCGGCGAGCGACCAGACGCCCGCCACGTGCGCCGCCGCCAACTCACCGATCGAGTGCCCCGCCACGAAGTCCGGCCGCACACCCCACGACTCGAACAACCGGAACAGCGCCACCTCCACCGCGAACAACGCCGGCTGCGCCCACCCCGTCAGGTGCACCTCGTCGGTGTCCAGCACCTCCCGCAACGGCCGCTCCAGATGCCGGTCCAACTCACCGCACACCTCGTCGAACGCCGCCGCGAACACCGGGAACGCCAGCAACTCCCCCGCCATCCCGACCCGCTGCGCGCCCTGACCGGTGAAGAGCACCGCGAGCTTCCCGCCGTCGACCGTGCCGGTCACCACCTCGTCGCCGAGCAGCACCGCGCGGTGCGCGAACCCGGCCCGACCGGTGGCGAGGGTGTACGCGACGTCGACCGGGCGCAGCGTCGGATCGGCGGCGACGTGGGCGCGGAGCCGGGGGATCTGCTCCCGCAGCCCCTCCTCGGTGCGCGCGGAGAGCAGCCACGGCGTGAACGGCACGTCCGGCTCGTCGGCCGGCGGCGCCGGGTCGGCCTGCTCCAGCACGACGTGGGCGTTGGTGCCGCTGATGCCGAAGGACGACACGGCGGCCCGCACCGGGCGGTCGGCGGCGGCGAGCGGCGTGGCGTCCGAGGCGACGCGTACCGCGCCGGCGGACCAGTCCACGTGCGGCGAGGGCTCGTCGACGTGCAGGGTCGGCGGGAGCACGCCGTGGCGCAGCGCCAGCACCACCTTCATGATGCCGGCCACCCCCGCGGCGGCCTGCGTGTGCCCGAGGTTCGACTTGACCGAGCCCAGCAGCACCGGCGCGGCCCGCTCCTGCCCGTACGTGGCGAGGACGGCCTGCGCCTCGATCGGGTCGCCCAGGGTGGTGCCGGTGCCGTGCGCCTCGACCACGTCGACGTCGGACGGGGCCAGCCGCGCGTCCGCCAGGGCGGCCCGGATGACCCGCTGCTGCGAAGGCCCGTTGGGGGCGGTGAGCCCGTTCGACGCGCCGTCGGAGTTGACGGCGGAGCCGCGTACCACGGCCAGCACGGGGTGCCCGTGGCGGCGGGCGTCGGAGAGCCGCTCGACCACCAGCACCCCGACGCCCTCGGAGAGCGACGTGCCGTCGGCCGCCCCCGCGAACGACTTGCACCGCCCGTCGGGGGCCAGGTTGCGCTGCCGGGAGAACTCCAGGAAGGTGCCCGGCGTCGACATCACCGACACGCCACCGGCGAGCGCGAGGGAGCACTCCCCGTTGCGCAGCGCGGAGACGGCGAGGTGCAGGGCGACCAGCGACGACGAGCAGGCGGTGTCGACGGTCATCGCCGGGCCCTCCAGCCCGAGCGTGTACGAGATCCGGCCGGAGATCACGCCGCCGGAGTTGCCGGTGGAGAGGAACCCGTCGACGGACTCGGCGGAGCCGCTGAGCACGGTGCCGTAGTCGTTGTACATGACGCCCGCGTACACGCCGGTGCGGCTGCCGCGCAGCGTGGTCGGGTCGATGCCGGCCCGCTCCAGCGCCTCCCACGAGGTCTCCAGCAGCAACCGCTGCTGCGGGTCCATCGCCAGCGCCTCGCGCGGGGAGATGCCGAAGAAGCCGGGGTCGAAGTGGGCCGCGTCGTAGAGGAAGCCCCCCTGGTCGACGTAGCTGGTGCCCGGGTTGTCCGGGTCGGGGTCGACCAGCGCGTCGAGGTTCCATCCCCGGTCGGTCGGGAACGGCCCGATCGCGTCGCCGCCGCCGACCAGCAGCCGCCACAGGTCCTCCGGCGTGCGCACGTCGCCGGGGAACCGGCAGGCCATGCCGACGATCGCGATCGGCTCGTGGTCGTGCCGGGCCACGGCGACGTCCGCCGTCGCGGTCCGCCCGCCGGCGAGCTGCTCCACCAGGTACCCGGCCAGCGCCTCCGGCGTCGGGTAGTCGAACACCAGCGTCGCCGGCAGCCGCAGCCCGGTCGCCACGCCGAGCTGGTTGCGCAGGTCGAGCGCGGTAAGCGAGTCGAAGCCGAGCTCCTTGAACGGGCGGCCGGCCGGCAACCGGTCCGCCCGGGCGTAGCCGAGCACGGACGCGACCCGGGTGAGCACCGCCTCCAGCACGACCTCGGGCCAGCGCTCGGTGGGCACCTCGGCCAGCCGCTGGGCCAGGGAGGAGCCGCCCACCGCCCGGCGGGCCGGGGCGCGGACCAGGCCGCGCAGCAGCTCCGGCGGTTCGCGGTCGTCCCGGCCGAACGCGGCGAGGTCCACCGGCACCGGCGCCAGCAGCGCGTCGGCCGACCGGACGGCGGCGTCGAACAGGGCCAGGCCGTCCTTGCTGGACAGCTCGCTCATGCCGCTGCGGGCCATCCGGCTCAGCTGCGCGCCGCCCACGTCGGCGGTCATCTCGCTGCGTTCGGCCCACAGCCCCCAGGCGAGCGAGTGGGCGGGCAGCCCCGCGGCCCGGCGCCGCACCGCGAGCGCGTCGAGCACCGCGTTCGCGGCGGCGTAGCCGCCCTGGCCGGGGCTGCCGAAGACGCCCGCGGCCGAGGAGAACAGCACGAAGGCGCTGACGTCCCCGGCCAGCTCGTGCAGGTGCCAGGCCGCGTCGACCTTGGGGCGCAGCACCTCGACGAGCCGGTCGGGGGTGAGCGTGGCGATGGTGGCGTCGGCCATCACGCCCGCGGTGTGCACGACGCCGGTCACCGGGTGCGCCGCGAGCAGCGCCGCGACCTGGTCGCGGTCCGCGACGTCGCACGCCAGCACCGTGACGGTCGCGCCCAGTTCGGCGAGTTCGTCGCGCAGCGCGACCGCGCCGGCGGCGGCGAGGCCGCGGCGGCTGGTCAGCACGAGATCGCGTACGCCGTGCTCGGTGACCAGGTGGCGGGCCACCAGCCCGCCCAGCGTGCCCGTGCCGCCGGTGACGAGCACGGTGCTGTCCGGACCGAACACCGCCGGGCCGGCGACGTCCTGCTCGGGCACCCGGGCCAGGCGGGGCGCGCCCACCGCGCCGTCGCGGACGGTGAGCACCGGCTCCCCGGTCGCCAGCGCCGCCGCCACCAGCCCGTCGGCGGTGTGGTCGGCCTCCAGCAGGACGATCCGCCCCGGGTTCTCCGCCTGCGCCGAGCGGACCAGGCCGTGCACCGCCGCGCCGGCGAGGTCGTCCGGGCGGGTCACCACGACGAGCCGGGTCTCGGCCTGGCGCGGATCGGCGAGCCACTCCTGGAGCGTGGTCAGCGCGTACGCCGCGAGGTCGCGCACCGCGGAGATGTCGGGCGCGTCGGAGAAGCACGGCAGGAACAGCGTGTCGGCGGCAGCGTCGGCCAACGCCACCGGCGGCGCGTCGAAGACCGCCGTGCCGCCCAGCGTCTGCCACGTGCCGCGCTCGGCCCGGCCGACGGTCAGCGGCGCGTGCTCCAGCCGGAACAGCGACTCGACGAAGCCGCTGCGGCCCCTGAGCGCCTGCGGGGCCACCGTGCGTACGGTCAGCGCCGCCACGGAGGCGACCGGGGTGCCCGTGTGGTCCGCGAGGAGCAGGGCCGCGCTGTCCGCCCCCGTCCTGGTGAGCCGGACCCGCAGGCTCGTCGCGCCGGCCCCGTGCAGCGTCACGCCGTTCCACGAGAACGGCAGCTTCGCCGCGCCGTCGCCGACGTCCGCGGCGAGGGCGTGCAGGGCGACGTCGAACAGCGCCGGGTGCAGGCCGAACCCGTCCACGTCGACGCCCTGCGGCAGGGCCACCTCGGCGTACGTCTCGTCGCCCCGCCGCCACGCGGCCCGCAGGCCCTGGAACAGCGGGCCGTACTGGAGGCCGAGCCCGGCGAGCCGGTCGTACAGGTCGCCGACGTCGACGGTCAGCGCGTCGGCGGGCGGCCACTCGGTGAGGCTCTCCCCCGCCGCCGTGGCGGGGGCGAGGACGCCGGTGGCGTGCCGGGTCCACATGCCGATCTTCGCCTCGGTGTCGGTCTGCCCGTAGACGCCGAGCGCGCGGCGGCCGTGCTCGTCCGGTGCCTCCACGGTGAGCCGCAGCGCCACCCCGCCGTGCGCGGGGACGACGAGCGGGGTGGTGATGACGAGTTCCTCGACCGCGGGGCAGCCGACCTCGTCGCCGGCGCGGACGGCGAGTTCGACCAGCCCCGTGCCGGGCAGCAGGACGGTGTCCAGCACGGCGTGGTCGGCCAGCCACGGGTGCGTCTCCAGGCTGATCCGGCCGGCGAGCACGACGAGGTCCCGTTCCGGGACGGTGAGCGCCGCACCGAGCAGCGGGTGGCCGACGACGTCGATGCCGAGGCCGCGCGCGTCCACGGCGGACGCCGCCGCGAGCTGCCAGTACCGCTGGTGCTGGAACGCGTACGTCGGCAGCGGGGCCGGGACGCCGTGGGTGTGCCGGGACCAGTCGACGGCGACCCCGCGCACGTACGCCTCGCCCAGCGAGAGCAGGAAACGCGACAGCCCGCCCTCGTCCCGCCGCAGCGACGCGACGAGCGCGGCCGGGGCGTCGGCGCGGTCCAGGATCTCGCGCACCCCCATGCCGAGCACGGGGTGGGGGCTGATCTCCACGAGGACGTCGTGCCCGTCGGCGAGCAGGCGTTCGATCGCCTCCTCGAACCGGACCGTGCCGCGCAGGTTCGCGTACCAGTACCCGGCGTCGAGGGTGGCGGTGTCGACGACCTCGCCGGTGAGCGTGGAGTACAGCGGCACGTCGGCGCTTCGCGGCCGGACGTCGGCGAGGACGTGCAGCAGCTCGTCCCGGATGGCCTCGACCTGCCCGGAGTGCGAGGCGTAGTCCACCGGGATCATCCGCATCCGGACGCCGTCGGACTCGCAGGCGGCCAGCAGCTCGGCGAGGGCGTCGGGCTCGCCGGACACGACGGTGGCGGCGGGCCCGTTGACCGCCGCGACCGAGATCCGGTCGCCCCACCGGGCCAGGCGCGCCTCCACGTCCGCCCGGGGCGCCGCCACCGAGGCCATGCCGCCGCGTCCGGCCAGTCCGGCGGCGATCGCCCGGCTGCGCAGCGCGACCACGCGGGCGCCGTCGTCGAGGGTGAGCGCGCCGGCGACGACGGCGGCGGCGATCTCGCCCTGCGAGTGCCCCACCACGGCGGCGGGCTCGACGCCGTACGACCGCCACAGCGCCGCGAGCGACACCATCACGGCGAACAGCACGGGCTGCACCACGTCCACCCGGTCGAGCGACGGCGCGCCGGGCACGCCCCGGACGACGTCGAGCAGCGACCAGTCGGTGTACGCGTCGACGGCCCGGGCGCACTCGTCCATCCGGTCCGCGAACACCTCGGCGGTGTCCATCAGCTCCACGGCCATGCCCGCCCACTGCGAGCCCTGGCCGGGGAACATGAAGACGACCCGGGGCCCGTCGCCCAGCGCGGCGCCGGTGGCGACGGTCGGCGCGGGTTCGTCCGCCGCGACGGCGGCCAGGCCGGCCCGCAGCTCGGCGGGGTCCGTGCCGACCACGACCGCCCGGTGCTCGAACCGGGCCCGCGTCGCCAGGGCGGCGGCGACGTCGGCCGGGGCGGCGGGGTGCAGGTCGAGGTGGGCCGCCAGCCGGGCCGCCTGGTCGCGCCGGGCGTCGGGCGTACGGCCGGAGAGCACCCAGGGCACCGGCCCGGTCGCCGCCGCGGCGGGCTGGGCGGTCTCCTGCGCGGGCGGCTCCTCGATGATCACGTGGGCGTTGGTGCCGCTCACGCCGAACGACGAGACGCCGGCGCGGGCCGGCTCGGCGCCTACGGGCCAGGCGACCGCCTCGGTCAGCAGTTCGACCGAGCCCTCGGTCCAGTCGACCTGGTCGCTCGGGGCGTCCACGTGCAGCGTCTTCGGCAGCAGCCGGTGCCGCATGGCGAGCACCATCTTGATGATGCCGCCGACGCCGGCGGCGGCCTGGGTGTGGCCGATGTTGGACTTGATCGATCCGAGCCAGAGCGGGCGGTCCCGGTCCTGGCCGTAGGTGGCGAGGATGGCCTGCGCCTCGATGGGGTCGCCCAGGGTGGTGCCCGTGCCGTGCGCCTCGACCACGTCGATCTGGTTGGCCGACAGCCGCGCGTTGGCCAGCGCCGCCTGGATCACCCGCTGCTGCGCCGGCCCGTTCGGGGCGGTCAGGCCGTTGGAGGCCCCGTCCTGGTTGACCGCCGTCCCGCGAACGACGGCGAGCACCGGGTGCCCGTTGCGCCGGGCGTCGGAGAGCCGCTCCACGATCAGCATGCCGACGCCCTCGGCGAAGCCGGTGCCGTCGGCGGCGGCGGCGAAGGACTTGCACCGGCCGTCCGGCGACAGCCCGCGCTGCTTGGAGAACGCGACGTACGTCTCCGGGGTCGCCATCACGGTGACGCCGCCGGCCAGCGCGAGCGAGCACTCGCCGTTGCGCAGGGCCTGCACGGCCAGGTGCAGGGCGACCAGCGACGACGAGCACGCGGTGTCGACGGTGACGGCGGGCCCCTCCAGGCCGAACGTGTACGCCACCCGGCCGGAGGCGATCGCGCCGGTGGCGTTGTTCTCCGCGTAGTCGTGGTACATCATGCCGGCGAAGACGCCCGTGTCGCTGCCGCGCAGCCCCGTCGGGTCGATGCCGGCGTTCTCGAAGGCCTCCCACGAGGTCTCCAGCAGCAGCCGCTGCTGCGGGTCCATCGTCAACGCCTCGCGCGGGCTGATGCCGAAGAACTCCGGGTCGAACTGGGCCGCGTCGTGCAGGAAGCCCCCCTCGCGGGTGTACGACCGGCCCGGCGTGCCGGGCGTGGGGTCGTAGAGCTCGGCGACGTTCCAGCCGCGGTCGGTGGGGAAGCCGGTGATCCCGTCCCCGCCAGCGGCGACCAGGTCCCACAGGTCGTCAGGGTTCCGCACCCCGCCCGGGTAGCGGCAGGCCATGCCGACGATGGCGATCGGCTCGCGCAGCGTCGAGTTGAGCTTGCGGTTCTGCTCCCGCAGCCACTCGTTCTCCTTGAGCGAGGCCCGCAGCGCGGTGACGAGCTTCTCCTCCGAGTTGGCCATGTGGTCAGCTCCCCGCTTCCGTCGTCGCTTCACCGAGGTCGGCGAGCGCCATGCTGATCAGTGCGTCGGCGTCCATGTCGTCGATGGATCCGGTGGGTGCGTCGACCGGCTCGTCGGCGGCGACCCGGACGCCGCCCAGTTCGAGCAGGCTGTCCATCAGGCCGGCGTCCCGCAGCCGGCTGAGGGGGATGGCGAGCAGGATGCGGCGGACCTCGTCCTCCGGCAGCCCGCCGTCGGTGCCGGTGTCCGGGACGAGCCGCTCGTACAGCAGCTCGGCGACCGCGCGGGTGTTCGGCCGGTCGAAGGTCAGGGTGGCGGGCAGCCGCAGGCCGGTCGCGGCGTTGAGCTGGTTGCGCAGTTCCAGCGCGGCGAGTGAGTCGAAGCCCAGCTCGGTGAAGGCGCGACCGGGGTCGACGGCGTCGGGGTCGCGGTGCCCGAGCACCGTCGCGACGTTCGTGCGGACCAGGCCCAGCAGCAGGTCCGCGCACTCCGGCCCGGTCATGCCGGCCAGGCGCGCGGCGAGGCCGTCGCCGGTGGACGCCGCCCGCCGGGTCCGGGGGCGGACCAGGCCGCGGTAGAGCGGACCGTCGACCACGCCGAGGTCGAGCCCGATGGGTACGAGGACCGGCGCGGCGCAGGTGAGCGCGGCGTCGAAGAGGCGCAGGGCCTCGTCGACCGGCAGGGCCCGTACGCCCGCCTGGGCCAGCCGCTTGCGCTCCGCGCCGGTCAGCTCGCCCGCCATCCCCCCGTCCCACATGCCCCACGCCAGGGACTGCCCGCTGAGGCCGGCCGCGCGGCGGCGCACCACCAGGGCGTCCAGGAACGCGTTCGCCGCGGAGTACGCCGCCTGGCCCGCGTTGCCGAACACGCCGGCCGCCGAGGAGAACACCACGAACGCCGACAGTCCCGCCCCGGCCGTCAACTCGTGCAGGTGCCAGGCCGCGTCCACCTTCGGCGCCAGCACCCGGTCCAGCCGCTCCGGCGACAACGACGCCAGCAGACCGTCGTCCACCACGCCGGCGACGTGCACGACCGCCGACAGGTCACGGCCGGCGACCAGCGCGGCCACGGCGTCCCGGTCGGCCACGTCGCAGGCCGCCCACTGCGCCGACGCGCCCGACGACGCCAGCTCCGCCGCCAGCTCGTCGGCGCCCGGCGCGGCGGCGCCCCGGCGGGACACCAGCAGCAGGTCGCGCACCCCGTGCACCGCCACCAGGTGCCGGGCCACCACCGCGCCCAACGCGCCGGACGCGCCGGAGACCAGCACCGTGCCGGCGCCGAAGTCGGTGGTGACCGGTTCGTCGGCGCGTACGCGGGCCAGCCGGGCGGCGTGCGGGACGCCGTCGCGGACCACGAGCTGGGGCTCGTCGTCGGCCAGCACCACGTCGCCGTCGACGAGGACGACGCGGTCGGGGTGCTCGGCCTGGACCGAGCGGACGAAGCCCCACACGGCGGCGCCCGCGAGGTCGGTGACGTCCTCGCCGGGCAGGGCCACCGCGCCCCGCGTCCGGACGACGATCCGGGCGCCGGTGGGTTCGGCCAGCCACGACCCGAGTTCGTCGAGTACGCGGTGCAGGACGGCGCGGACGCCGGCCGGGGTGTCCGCCGGGGCGGGGTCGAGCGGGAACGTGGTCGTGTCGAGCACCCGCACGTCCCCGTCCCGCCCGGCGGCGGCCGGCACGGGGGTCCAGGTCAGCTCGTACAGCGAGTCGTGCTGCGTCGGTCGGGCGTCGAGCGCGCCGACCGGCCGGGTCTCCAGCCTGCCCACCGACACCACGGGGGCGCCCGTGCCGTCGGTCGCGGTGATCGTCCAGCCGGACTCGGCCGGCACGATCCGGACCCGCAGGGCGGTGGCGTTCGTGGCGTGCAGCACCACCTGCTGCCACGAGAAGGGGAGCACGGTGTTCCCCGTACCGGCGTGGTCGGCCAGCAGCGGGGCGTGCAGCGCCGCGTCCAGCAGGGCGGGGTGCAGCGCGAACCGCTCGTCCGTCTCGGGGAGGGTGACCTCGGCGAACAGTTCGTCGCCGCGTTCCCACACCGTCGTGACGCCACGGAACGCCCGCCCGTACTCGTAGCCCCGGTCGGCGAGCCGGTCGTAGCCGTCGGTCAGGTCGACCGGTCGGGCGTCCGCGGGCGGCCACTCGGCCACGGTCTCCGGCGCGGTGACCGGGTCCGCGGCGACGAGGCCGGTGGCGTGCGCCGTCCAGGTCTCGGCGCGCTCGCCGCGCGAGTGGATCTCGACGGTGCGGCGGCCCTGCTCGTCCGGCTCGCCGACGCGCAGCCGCAGCTGCACCGCGCCGTCGGTGGGCAGGACCAGCGGGGCGATCGTGGTCAGCTCCTCCACCACCGGGCAGCCGACCGCGTCGGCGGCGTGGACAGCGAGTTCGACGAGCGCCGCACCGGGCACGAGCACGACGCCCGCGACGACGTGGTCGGCGAGCCACGGATGGGTGCCGGTCGACAACCGGCCGGTGTAGACGACGCCGTCGAAGTCGGGCAGCGCGACGGCCGCCCCGAGCAGGGGGTGCTCGGTGTCGGCGAGTCCGAGGCGGCTCGCCGCCCCCGTCGCGGTCGCGTTCTCCGTCCAGTACCGCTGGCGTTCGAAGGGGTAGGTGGGCAGGTCGGTGGTCCGGGCGCCGGCGAAGAACGTGGGCCAGTCGACGGGGACGCCGCTGGTGTGCAGGGCGGCGACGGCCTTGGTGAGGGTGTGGGTTTCGGGTTGTCCGCGGCGCATGGTGGCGATGGCGGTGGTGTCGCTGGTGGTGGCGGCTGTGGCGAGGACGGTGTCGGGTCCGATTTCGAGGTAGGTGTGGACGTTGCAGGTGGTGGTGAGGGTGGTGATGGTGTCGTGGAAGCGGACGGTGTCGCGGACCTGGGTGACCCAGTA
>NZ_JBFABB010000073.1:0-2882 GCF_040640035.1 Micromonospora sp. NPDC023633
GTCGACCGCCGCCCCGTCGACCGCCTCGCCGCCCGGACCGGGCACGCCCCGCACGCCGGCCGTCGTCCCGCCGGCCCGGCGGCCACCACCGGCCGCGCCCCCGACGACCGCCGCCGGGCGTACGCCGACCGCGACGCGGTCGCCGAGCGGGCTGCCCGGCACCTGCCACGGGGCGGTGCGCTACGACGTGGTGCTGGCCGAGACCGAGCTGGCGCTGCTCACCTCGCTCTGCTTCGCCTCCGGCGGGGTGCTGCGGATCATCGGCATCGGCCCGGGCGAGGTGACCGTGGACCGGGAGGACCTGGTCTCCCGCAGCTACGAGGGCGGGGTGGTCGACATCCGGTTCGTCCGCCCCGGCACCGTGGCCGTGCTGATCCCGCAGGGCGGCACGACGCACACCGTCACCGTGGTGGTGCGGTGACCGGTGGGGCTCATCTGACCCGTACCCCGGCCAGCAGGGTGTCGACGAAGTCGGCCCGGCTGCCGGACGGGGGCGTGACCTGCACGTAGATCAGGCCGGCGTGGCCGGGCGCGAGCCCGGCGGCCTCGACGATCTCGGGCCGGCCCTTCTCGCAGGTGAACCGGGCCACCACCCAGTCCACGCCCCCCTGGCGGGTCCGGCGTACCGGCGCGGCGGCACACGCCGCGTGCGGACGCTCGGCGACGAATCCCGCCGGGGTGGTCCGCGCGGCGATGGCGGCCGACAGCCCGACGAAGGCACCCGGCACGGTCGGGTCCACCGCCCACCGGCGTGGGTCGGGCGACATCACCAGGGCCGGTTCGAGCCGGCCGTCGTCGCCGTACTGGCCGGCCCAGCCGGTGCCGGCGGCCCGCCAGCCGGGCGGCAGCGCGACGGTGACCGGCCCGCTCGTCCAGGTGCCGGCGTCCCGCCCGGCGGTCGCGGCGTCGCCCGCCGTGGCGCCGAGGGCGACCAGCGCCGCGACGCCCAGCCCCACGACGCCGAACCGCCGCCGGCCCGTCGGCCGGTCCCTTACCCGCGCCGGCCCGCCCGACGAGGCCCGGGGCGGCGCGGCGGTGCCCGGCCCGCGGCGCGGCGGCCCGGAGGCCGACCGGCCCGGTGGCGGCCCGGAGGCCGACCGGCCCGGTGACGGCCCGGGGGCGGCCCGGGCGGGCGGGGCGGGGCCCGGCCGGGCGGGTGCGGTGGCAGCCCGGCGCAAGGCGGCGCGGAAGGCCGCGGCGTCGGGGTGGCGGTCGGCCGGGCGGGGAGCGGTCGCCCGGCGCAGCACGGCCGCCACCCGGGGCGACACGCCCTCCCGCAGCCGGGTCGTCCCGCCCCGGTGCGGCCGGTCGCCCGCCCCGTGCTCCCCGGCCGCGCCGAGGAGCCGGAGGCCGAGCCGGCCCAGGCCGTACACGTCGGCGCGGGTGTCGACGACGGAGAGCGGGTCGTCCTGCTCCGGGGCCATGTAGCCGGGGGTGCCGGCGCGGGCGGTGAGACCGGAGGCGGCGGCGAGGGCCTTGGCCAGCCCGAGGTCGGCGATCAGCACCCGCTCGCCGTCCGGGCCGGACCGGAACAGGACGTTGCCCGGCGTCAGGTCGCGGTGCACCACGCCGTGGCGGTGCAGGACGGCGACCCCGGCGGCGATCTCGGCCAGCAGGTCCAGGGCGGCGGGCGGAGGGATCGGGCCGGCCGCCAGCCGGTCACGCAGGCTGCCGCCGTCGGCCCAGGCCATGACCGAGTACGGCCGGCCGTCGGCCAGCTCGCCGGCCGCGTGGACGCGGACCAGCCGCTCGTCGTCGAGCCGGCGCAGCAGGCGTGCCTCGTCGAGGAACCGCTCCCGCACCCGCAGGTCGTGGTGCCAGTTCTCGGCCAGCACCTTGATGGCCACCCGGGAGTCGAGCACCGGGTCGTGGCCCAGCCAGACCGTCGCGAACGACCCCGTACCCAGCAGCCGCTCGATCCGGTAGGGCCCGATCCGCTCCGGACTGGTCACCGCACCACCCCCGACACCGGCACCGCCGGCCGCCGTTCCGCCTCGACAGTAGACGCCGCGTCGGGTCGGGGGGAGCCCTCGGCACCGCGACCGGACCGGCCGGAGGCGCGTCGGTCGGGAACCCGACGAACCGATCCGGTCGGCGGGGCGACCAAGAGGACAAGGACACCCGAACCGCTGAAGAGGAGATCCCCGTGCACCGTCTCTCGTACACCGTCGTCACCGCCCTGCTGGCCACGGCCGGGCTCGTGCCGCTCACCGTGGCGGCTCCGGCCGCCGCCGCGTCCCGGCCGGCCGTCGCCGCCGGGCACCTTTCCAACCGTTCCGGCGGCCACACCGGCGCGGCGCCCGGGGCCGTCGACCGGGACGAGGCCCGGGTCATCAGCGTCCGGGGCGCCGGGCCGTTCCGGATCGGGGCCGACCTGGCGCGCCTGTCGGCGGCCGGGCTCATCGACTGGGTGGCTCCCGACTGCGACGGCATGGTCCACGCCGGCGTCACCGGGGCCTGGGCGGGCAAGATCCTGCTGGCCTTCCGCGACGGGCGGCTGGTGGAGGTGGGCACCGCCACCGCGCCGCCCCGCACGCCCGCCGGCGCGGCGGTGGGCATGTCCTTCGCCGCCCTGGAGGAGATCTACGGCCCGCGGGGCTCGATGATCCGCAACGACGCGGGCGACTCTTCGGCGTACCTGGTGCGCGTCGGCTCCCGGGTGGAGCTGTTCACCGGTCACCCGATCCGGCCGGGGGTGGGCTACCTCCAGGTCGGGCCGTCGTCGGTCGTCGAGCGCGGCTTCCGGGAGGGCCGGTCCTGCTGACCGGTCGACCCCACGGCGGGGGGGCCCCCCGAGGGGGGGCCCGCCGGGCGGTTGGGGCCACACAACAGTTGTGGGGTCCCGCCTTGTGTTTTTGGTGTGCGAATTTTGTGTGCCACCG
>NZ_JBFABB010000073.1:2892-31339 GCF_040640035.1 Micromonospora sp. NPDC023633
GGGGGTGGTGGGTCGGCGCGGGCGGGTGGGGGGGGGGCGGGTGCTGCTCCCGGGCCCCCCCCCGGGGGGCGGACCCCTCCGAGGGTCCGCCGCCGTCCGTTTCGCCCGAACACACTGATGGTGGCCAGCACGATGATGTATCGCTGGACCATAGTGTGTGCCACACAGTATGGTGTGACGCATGGTGAGCGATGAGATCCTGCGGACGCACCTTCAGGAGTTGCGTCGGGGCACCGTGGTGGTGGCGAGCCTCGTCGCGCTGCGCCGCCCCGACTACGGCTACGCGTTGCTGCAACGCCTCGCCGACCACGGCTTTCCGGTCGACGCCAACACGCTCTACCCGCTGCTGCGGCGGCTGGAGGAGCAGGGGCTGCTGACCAGCGAGTGGAACACCGAGGAGAGCCGGCCGCGCAAGTTCTACCGGACCAGCGAGGAGGGCGAGTCGGTGCTGGGCCGGCTCCTCACCGACCTCGCCACAGTGCAGACCTCCCTGACCGGACTGATCGAAGGAGCCGACCGATGACCACCCTGACCGACCGATACCTCGCCGCGACCCTGCGCTCGGTGCCGGTCGCGCGCCGCGAGGAGATCGCCACCGAGCTGCGCGCCTCGATCGAGGACATGGTCGAGGGCCGCACGGCCGGTGGGCAGGACGCCACCGCCGCCGAGCGGGAGGTGCTCACCGAGCTGGGCGACCCGGACAAGCTCGCCGCCCGCTACGCCGACCGCCGGTTGCAGCTCATCGGCCCGGCCTACTACCTGGCCTGGGCGCGGCTGATGAAACTGCTGCTCAGCTTCATCCCGGCCCTGGCCGGCGTGCTGGCCGGCCTGCTCCGGGTCGCCGACGGCGGCGACGTGGGTGCGGGGATCGGCACGGGCATCTCCACCGCCATCCAGGTCGCCGTCCAGATCGCCTTCTGGGTGACCGCGGTCTTCGCGGTGCTGGAGCGCACCAAGACCCCCCTGCACCTGCCCGCGTGGAGCGTCGACCAGCTGCCGGAGGACACGGCCGACCGGCAGATCACCCTGGCCGACATCGCCGCCTCGGTCACCTTCCTGGCACTGGTCATCGCCTACCTGCCGATGCAGCACTTCCGGTCGTTCGTACCCACCGACGGTGACGACAACCTGCCGATCCTCGATCCGGCGCTGTGGAGCTTCTGGCTGCCGTTCCTGATCGTGGTGCTGGTGGCCACGATCGGCCTGGAGTTCGCCAAGTACCGGGCCGGGCGCTGGACCTGGCCGCTGGTCGCGGTGAAGGCGGTGCTCGACCTGGCGTTCGCGGTGCCGGTGGTCTGGTTGATGTCGACCGACCGGCTGCTCAACCCCGACCTCGTGGCCCGCTTCGACTGGCTCGGCAAGGGCGACAACCTGAACCTGCTGGCGACCGCGGTGATCGCCGGCACCGTGCTGGTGACGCTCTGGGACATCCTCGACAGCGCCGTCAAGACGTGGCGCAACCGCACCTGATCCACCCCCGCCACGGCCCGGCACGTCGCGCGTGCCGGGCCGTCGCGCGTGTCGCCGCCGGCCACCCGCCCCGGGCCGGACTCCTGACCGGCGGCGACCGGCGGGATGAGATCCTGACCTGGATGAACACCGTGACGGACGACGACTGGCGGCGGCCGGGGCCGACCCCGGAACAGCGGCGGTTCGACGTCTACGCCGGGCTGGCGGCGACCCTCCTGGCACTGGTCAGCCTCACCCTGGCCCGAAGCACCGGGGCGTTCCTGCTGGGGCCGCCGCCGTCCGGGCCGGAGCAGGTCTTCTGGACCGTCGCGTTGACGCTGCCGCTGGTCTGGCGGCGCCGGTTCCCCGCCGCCGTCACCGTGGTCGTCTCGATCGGCTTCATCGCCGCCCAGGCGCGCTCCGCCCCGGAGACGCAGCTCGCCTCGTGGGGGCTGTTCGCGGCCCTCTACTCCCTCGGCGCGTGGGGCCCCGACCGCCGGCTGGCCCGGCGGCTGCGCATCGGCGTCATCGCCACCATGTTCATCTGGCTGGGCGCGTACTACGCCGTCACGATCGACAGCATCCCGGCGGACGCGTTCGCCCGCGCGGTCGGGCCCGTACCCCCGGTGCTCGCGGCAATGGTGAACGGGGTGCTGGTCAACGGCCTCTTCTTCGGGTTCGCGTACTTCTTCGGGGAGACCGCGTGGCTGGCCGCCCGGCGTCAGCACGAGGTGCAGGCGCGGGCCGAGGAGCTGCGCCGCTCGCAGGCCGAGATCCGCGAGCACGCGGTGGTGGGCGAGCGGCTCCGCATCGCCCGGGAGCTGCACGACGTGGTCGCCCACCACGTGTCGGTGATGGGGGTGCAGGCGTCCGCCGCCCGCCGGGTGTTCGACAAGGACCCGGTCAAGGCCCGCGCGGCGCTGAGCGCGATCGAGGAGACCGCCCGCACGGCCGTCGACGAGCTGCGCCGGATGCTCGGCCTGCTGCGCGCCCGCGACGGCGGCCCGGAGCGCGCGGAGCAGCCGGGACCCGCCGGGATCGACCAGGTCGCGGCCGTGGTCGAGCGCGCCCGCGAGGCCGGGCTGCGGGCCACCATGGGGGTGTACGGGGATCCGGCGCCGCTGCCGGACTCGGTCTCCCAGGCGGCGTACCGGGTGGCCCAGGAGGCCGTGACGAACGCGCTCAAGCACGCCGCCGGCGCGACCGCGCTCGACGTGCGGATCCGCTACCTGGCACACGAGGTGGAGGTCGACGTGACCGATGACGGACGGGCCACCCGCCCGGCGAATGCCGACGGACTCGGCCTGGTCGGGATGCGCGAGCGGGTCGCCACCCACGGTGGCGAGCTGGAGGTCGGTCCGCGGGCCGGCGGCGGCTGGCGGGTCCGGGCCCGGTTCCCGCTGCCGCAGCCGGTGGGGCGGCCGGCGTGAGCGCCGACCAGGAGGTGCCCGGGATCGACCGTCCGGTCCGGGTGCTGCTCGCCGACGACCAGCACCTGGTCCGCACCGGCTTCCGGGTCATCCTGGAGGTGGAGGACGACATCGAGGTGGTCGGGGAGGCCGCCGACGGCGAGCGCGCCGCCAGCATGACCCGGGCGCTGCGGCCGGACGTGGTGCTGATGGACGTGGAGATGCCCGGGGTCGACGGGCTGGAGGCCACCCGGCGGATCACCGCCGAGGAGGACAAGCCGGGCGGGCCGGCCGTGCTGATCCTCACCACCTTCGACCGGGACGACTACCTGTTCGCCGCGCTGCGCGCCGGGGCCAGCGGCTTCCTGCTCAAGAACGGCACCCCGGAGGCCCTGATCGAGGCGATCCGGGTGCTCGCCCGGGGCGACGGCCTGCTCGCCCCGGAACTCACCCGGCGGGTGATCGCCACCTTCGCCCGCCCCGGCGAGCCCGTCACGCCGGGCGGCCCGAGGACGGCTCCCGAGGCGGCGCTGCGGGACCTCACCCCCCGCGAGCGGGAAGTCCTGGTCCTGGTCGCCGGCGGCGCCAGCAACGCCGAGATCGCCGCCGAGCTGCACCTGGGCGAGGCGACGGTGAAGACGCACGTCAGCCGGGTGCTCGCCAAGCTGGGCCTGCGCGACCGGGTGCAGGCGGTGGTCTTCGCGTACGAGCACGGGGTGGTGCGTCCCGGCCGCTGACCGGTCTCCGCCACGAGGGGGACGGCACCCTCGATCTCGGGACGGACGGCGGGCGGCGGCCGACGATCTAGCGTGAACGCCGTGACCAACGTGCTCCGCCTCGACGGCGTCGACCGCAGCTTCGGCGACCGGCGGGTGCTCCAGAACGTGTCCTTCGACGTGGCCGCCGGCCGGATGACCGGCTTCGTGGGCGGCAACGGCGCCGGCAAGACCACCACCATGCGGATCATCCTCGGGGTGCTCGCCCCGGACGGCGGCGAGATCACCTGGCAGGGGGCGCCGCTGACCAGGCGGGCCCGCCAGCGCTTCGGCTACATGCCGGAGGAGCGCGGCCTCTACCCGAAGATGAGCGTCCGGGAACAGGTGTCCTACCTGGGCCGGCTGCACGGGATGACCGCCGACGCCGCGCGGCGCGACACGGACGCGCTGCTGGAGCGGGTCGGGCTCGCCGAGCGCGGCGACGACCTGCTGGAGACGCTGTCGCTGGGCAACCAGCAGCGCGCGCAGATCGCCGCCGCCCTGGTGCACGACCCCGAGGTGCTGGTGCTCGACGAGCCGTTCTCCGGGCTCGACCCGCTGGCCGTGGACATGGTCGTGGCGGTCCTGCGGGAGCGGGCCGCCGCGGGCGCGCCGGTGCTGTTCTCCAGCCACCAGCTGGACGTCGTCGAGCGGCTCTGCGACGACCTGGTGATCATCGGCGGCGGCGTGATCCGGGCCGCCGGCAGCCGGGAGGAACTGCGCGCGACGTACACCGTGCCCCGGTACGAGCTGGTGGTGGAGACCGACGCCGGCTGGCTGCGGGACCAGCCCGGCGTGACCCTGGTCGACCTGGACGGCGCGCGCGCCGTGTTCGACCTCGCGCCCGGCGCGGACGAGCAGCCGGTGCTGCACGCGGCGCTGGCCCGCGGCCCGGTCCGCGCGTTCCGCCCGGTCAGCCCGTCCCTCACCGAGATCTTCCGAGAGGTCGCCCAGTGAACACCACGCAGGCCACCCGGCTGGTCGCCGCCCGGGAGATCCGGGTCAAGCTGCGCGACCGCACCTTCCTGTTCAGCACCCTGTTCTTCCTGCTGATCGCCGCCGCCGCGACCATCCTGCCGCCGCTGCTCTCCGGCGGCCCGTCGAGCGTGGCGGTGACCGCGGCGGCGGCCGGCCCGCTGCGCGAGGCGGGGCTCCAGGTGCGGACGGTCCCCGACGACCGCGCCGCCGAGCAGGCCGTACGCGACGGCGACGTCGACGCCGCGGTGGTCTCCGGACCGGCGGTGCTGGCCATGGACGAGGCCCCCGACGACGTGGTGGCGGCGCTGAGCACCCAGCCCGCCGTCCGGCTGCTGGACCCCGACGCGGTGGACCCGGTGGTGGCCTTCCTGGTGCCGTTCGCCTTCGCGTTCATCTTCTTCATCACCTCGCAGACCTTCGGCGTGCAGATCGCCCAGAGCATCGTCGAGGAGAAGCAGACCCGGATCGTGGAGATCCTGGTGGCCGCGGTGCCCGTGCGGGCGTTGCTGGCCGGCAAGATGATCGCCGGCACGGTGCTGGCCCTCGGGCAGATCGCCCTCGTCGCCCTGGTCGCCCTGATCGGGGTGCAGTTCGGCGACAGCGGCGGGCTGCTCTCGCTGCTGGCTCCGGCGATCGGCTGGTTCCTGCCGTTCTTCCTGCTCGGCTTCGTGCTGGTCGCGGCCATGTGGGCGGCGGCCGGGGCGCTGGTGAACCGCCAGGAGGACATCGCGGGCGTGTCGACGCCGGTGCAGCTCGCGGTCATGCTGCCGTTCTTCGCGGTGATCTTCCTGAACGACAACGCGACGGCCATGCGGGTGCTGTCCTACCTGCCGTTCTCCGCGCCGACGGCCATGCCGTTGCGGCTGTTCACCGGGGACGCGGCCGGCTGGGAGCCGCTGGTGTCCCTGGTCCTGCTGCTGGTCGCGGCCGCCGCGTTCGTGGCCGCCGGGGCCCGGGTGTACGAGGGTTCGCTGCTGCGCACCAACGGCCGCACCTCGGTCCGGACGGCGTGGCGCTCGCGCGAGACGCTGGGCTGAGCGGCGTCGCCCGGCACGCCCCGGCGTGCCGGGCGGCATCGCGGCCCCGGGCGGGACGCGACCGGGCGGTCAGCGCGACGGCGGGACCGTGTCCCAGCCGGGCGGCAGGGCCGGGACCGGCCAGGCCGGGTCCGGTCGCCAGGCCGACCACGCCGCGTCCCACCAGCGCTCCCCCGCGTCGAGCAGGGCGGCGATCCGGTCGCCCTCGGCCCGGATCGCGTCGGCCATCCCCGGGTAGCGCCCCTCCGCGAGGCGCTGGGCGAACATCTCCACGTCCTTCCAGACGTAGCCGTCCTCGGCCGCGCCCCACCAGAGGTCCAGCTCGTGGTCGAGGGTGTCCATCCCGATCGGGGTACGCCGCACCGGGTCCTGGAGGTTGAAGTACCACCCGGCGAAGGCGCGCTCCGGGCCGGTCCAGAAGACGTCCACGGAGTGCGCCTCGCCCGGGCGGTGCAGCATCAGCTTGCCGTGCCCGCTCCACGCCCGGTGCCCGGCGACCTGCCACGGGTGCCGCCCGCACGGGAAGCTGCCGGCCTCGGGAAAGCCGAACTCCGCGCCCGGCGGCAGGTAGAGCGCGAGCAGGTCGGGCGAGTCCTCGACGCAGATCGTCGGACAGCCGAACCACACCTCGCCGCGCAGGACCTCGCGCCGGACCACGACGTCGCCCGGCGCGAACCGGCGACCCCCGCCCGCCCGACCACCGCTTCGCCCCGCACGGCCCGAGGGATCCACACCCCGCAGCCTAGCGAGCGCCGGACGGCTTGCGCGCACGACGAGCCCGCGCCCGCGTCGAGGGCGGTCGCATGTCCGACAGGGGGTGCGCGGCGTCCCTACGATGTGGACCGATGCGATGGAGACCCGGGGCCGGGACGACGAACAGGTCGGTGCGGGCCTGGTGCGGCGTGCTCGTCACCGCCGCCCTGCTGCTCGTCACCGTCTGGTGGAACGTGTGGGAGGTTCGCCGCACGTGGGACCACGTCGGCGCCGCCCTCGTCACCCCCACCCCGGGCAGCGTGCGGATCGTGAGCTGCGACGCGGGCTCCGCGAGCAAGGGCGATCGGACCTGTCACGGCCCCTTCACCAGCGACGACGGCACGGTACGGATCGACTCGATCAGCCTGCGCGTCCCGGTCGAGGCGGGACCGGGCTCGACCGCGTCGGCCGTGGTCAGCGGAACCGGGGCCGGCGGGGCGTGGTCCAACGACTGGGGATTCGCTGTCGGACGGCTCGGCGTCCATGTCGTCGCCGGGACCGCCGGGTCCCCGCCGCCGTACCCGGCGGCGGGGAGCCGGGCATGGGCCCGTCGGGATCAGCCGACGGCCTCCATCACCTCGTCGCTGACGTCGAAGTTCGCGTAGACGTTCTGCACGTCGTCGCAGTCCTCCAGGACGTCGATCAGCTTGAAGATCTTGCGGGCGCCCTCCTCGTCGAGGGGGACGTTGACGCTCGGGATCAGCGACGACTCTGCCGACTCGTACTCGATGCCGGCGTCCTGGAGCGCGGTGCGGACCGCGATCAGGTCGGTCGGCTCGGAGACCACCTCGAACGCCTCGCCCAGGTCGTTGACCTCCTCGGCGCCGGCGTCGAGGACCGCCATCATCACGTCGTCCTCGGTCGTGCCGGCCTTGGGGACGATCACCACGCCCTTGCGGGAGAACATGTACGACACCGAGCCCGCGTCGGCGAGCGAGCCGCCGTTACGGGTCAGCGCGGTGCGGACCTCGGTCGCCGCGCGGTTGCGGTTGTCCGTGAGGCACTCGATCAGCATCGCCACGCCGTTCGGGCCGTAGCCCTCGTACATGATGGTCTGCCAGTCGGCGCCGCCGGCCTCCAGGCCCGAGCCGCGCTTGACGGCGCGGTCGATGTTGTCGTTGGGGACCGAGTTCTTCTTCGCCTTCTGGATGGCGTCGTAGAGCGTCGGGTTGCCGGCCGGGTCACCGCCGCCGGTCCGCGCGGCGACCTCGACGTTCTTGATCAGCTTAGCGAACATCTTGCCGCGCTTGGCGTCGATGACCGCCTTCTTGTGCTTGGTCGTCGCCCACTTTGAGTGGCCGGACATCTGCTACCTCCGTTGCTACCCGCCGTCTGCATCGACCGACCGCGCACGCCCTGCCCCCGCCGGCGCACGCGGTGGTGCCGGTCAGCCCTGCGGGAAAGCCGTGACGGGCAGCTGGCCCCGCCGAATCTCGGCAATCCTACCGACGTCCGGCGGGTGGCTGTCACGCGCGGCACGGCGCGGGCCCGTCCCGTGCGGTGCGACGAGGGTCGACGGGGGCAGCCCGGGCCTGCGTCCCGGCGCCGGGTCAACGGCGCGGGCGGGGCCCTCTATCGAGGAGGAGACCCCGCCCGACGTGCCACGGGACCGCTCAGCGGGCCGCGCGGACCAGCTCCACGAAGTACGCGTGCACCCGCGCGTCGCCGGTCAGCTCCGGGTGGAACGAGGTGGCCAGCAGGTTGCCCTGCCGCACCGCCACGATCCGGCCGGCGGCCGGTCCCTCGGTCACGGTGCCGAGCACCTCGACGCCGTCGCCGACCCGCTCGACCCACGGCGCCCGGATGAACACCGCGTGGAACGGCCCGCCCTCGACGCCGGTGATCCCCACCGACGCCTCGAACGAGTCGACCTGCCGGCCGAAGGCGTTGCGCCGCACGGTCATCTCGATGCCGGCGAAGCCGCGCTGGTCGGGACGGCCGTCGAGGACGTCGGACGCCAGCATGATCATGCCGGCGCAGGAGCCGTAGACCGGCATGCCGTCGGCGATGCGCTTGTCGATCGGCTCGCGCAGCTCGAAGATGTCGGCGAGCTTGCTGATCGTGGTGGACTCGCCGCCGGGGATCACCAGCCCGTCCACCGCGTCCAGCTCCTGCGCACGGCGTACGGGACGGGCGTCCGCGCCGGCCGCGGCGAGCGCGGCGACGTGCTCGCGGACGTCGCCCTGGAGGGCGAGCACGCCGATGACGGGTGCGTCGCTCATGTCACCGTTCCTCTCGTCGACCTGCCGCGGTGGCCCCTCCGCCACCCCGGGGGCGCGGAAGGGCCCTTCCTCACCAGCCGCGCTCGGCCAGGCGGTGCGGCTGCGGGATGTCGTCGACGTTGATGCCGACCATCGCCTCGCCCAGGCCCCGCGAGACCTTCGCCAGCACGTCCGGGTCGTCGTGGAAGGTGGTGGCCTTCACGATCGCGGCGGCCCGCTGCGCCGGGTTGCCGGACTTGAAGATGCCGGAGCCGACGAAGACGCCCTCGGCGCCGAGCTGCATCATCATCGCGGCGTCGGCCGGGGTGGCGATCCCACCGGCGGTGAACAGCACCACCGGCAGCTTGCCGCTCTCGGCGACCTCCTTGACCAGCTCGTACGGCGCCTGGAGCTCCTTGGCGGCCACGTACAGCTCGTCGGCCGGCAGCGAGCCCAGCCGGCGGATCTCCTGGCGGATCTTGCGCATGTGGGTGGTGGCGTTGGAGACGTCACCGGTGCCGGCCTCGCCCTTGGAGCGGATCATGGCCGCGCCCTCGGTGATCCGGCGCAGGGCCTCGCCGAGGTTGGTCGCCCCGCAGACGAAGGGCACGGTGAAGGCCCACTTGTCGATGTGGTTGGCGTAGTCGGCCGGGGTCAGCACCTCGGACTCGTCGACGTAGTCGACGCCGAGCGACTGGAGGATCTGGGCCTCCACGAAGTGGCCGATCCGGGCCTTGGCCATGACGGGGATGGAGACGGCGTTGATGATGCCGTCGATCATGTCGGGGTCGCTCATCCGGGACACCCCGCCCTGGGCACGGATGTCGGCGGGCACCCGCTCGAGCGCCATCACCGCGACGGCGCCGGCGTCCTCGGCGATCTTGGCCTGCTCGGCGTTGACCACGTCCATGATCACGCCGCCCTTGAGCATCTCGGCCATGCCGCGCTTGACGCGGGCGGTGCCGGTGACGGGGCTGGCGCTAGCGTTCTGGGCAGTGGTTTCGGGCACGGGTCATCGCTCCTCGAACGTGCTCGGGGGGTGGCTGCGGAAATGCTACGACGGTCCCAACGCCGATCCGACAGCCAATCACGCCCACGGTGGCCTGCACTGTGGCAGTCGTCACCGGCCGTCGCCGGTTCCTCCCCGCCCGTCCCGTCCCGACCGCGACGCCCCGTCCCGGATGCCCGGCAGTGTCCGCGCCCCGTTCCGGTGCGAGCCGGAGGCGATCAGGACGCCATGGACCTCGAAGCGGCCGGATGACGTCCATGGGGCCCTGATCACGATGCGGCCCCAGCGCACGGTTGCGCCCCGTTCAGCCGGTGGGGACGTCGGCCGGGACGGTGAG
Source organism: Micromonospora sp. NPDC023633 (assembly GCF_040640035.1). Classification (NCBI taxonomy): domain Bacteria; kingdom Bacillati; phylum Actinomycetota; class Actinomycetes; order Micromonosporales; family Micromonosporaceae; genus Micromonospora; species Micromonospora sp. NPDC023633. The sequence continues at coordinate 12,821 of NZ_JBFABB010000073.1, forward strand.
CGTGGGGTCGTCGATGTCGAAGTAGCGCGGCCACGGGCGGCGGCGCCCCATCCGCAACAGGCGCACCAGCGGGCGGCCTCGCGCCGCCCGGGCGTCGCGGACCAGGTCGGTGTGCACCTGGCGGGCCAGGGCCAGCCGCCGGCTCGCGGCGATCACCGCCTCGCAGTCCGGGTCGGTCGGGTCCAGCTCCACCGCCCGCAGCTGGCGGGTGAGGTCGTTCTCGGCGGCCTCCCGCTCGTCCGGCTCGGCGTCCAGCGCGATCCGCGCCGCCGCGTACAGCTCGACGCCGTAGCGGCGCTCGGCCAGGACGGCGGCGGCCGCCGCCCGGCGCAGCAGGTGGGCCTCCAGGGCGCGGGCCGCCAGCTCCGCCCGCGCGTGCAACCGGCCCACCCGGCCGGCGGTCCAGACGAGGTACGCCGCGACCAGCCCGACGACCAGGGTCGCGGCCACCACCCACCAGAAGCCCGGCATCGTCAGTCCAGCCCCACCCATTCGGTGTCCATGACCCGCCCGTCGGTGGCCTCGATCGCCGCCGCGTACACCTCCAGCACCCGCCGGGCGACCACGGGCCAGTCGAAGGTGGCCACCACCTGGTCACCGCAGGCGGTCAGCGCGGCCCGGGCGTCGGCGTCGTCGAGCAGGTCCGCCAGGGCGGTACGCAGCGCGGCCGGGTCCCCGGTCGGGAACAGCCGGCCGGCCCGGCCGCCGTCGAGCACGCGGCGGAACGCGTCGAGGTCGCTGGCGACGACGGTCGTGCCCGCCGCGAGCGCCTCGGTGAGGATCATGCCGAAGGACTCCCCGCCGGTGTTCGGCGCCACGTAGAGGTGCACGCTGCGCAACATCCGCGCCTTGTCCTCCTCGGAGACCAGCCCGAGGAAGGTCACCCGGTCCCGCAGGTCGGCCGGAAACCGCCCGAACAGGTCGTCCGCGTCGCCGGGGCCGGCCACCAGCAGCCGCAGGCCGGGACGCTGCCGGGCCAGTTCCACGAAGGCGTCCCGCAGGATCGGGAACCCCTTGCGGGCCTCGGTGAACCGGCCGAGGAACCCGATCGCGCCGTCCCGGCCCGGCGGGCACTCCCCCGGCCAGCCCGGCAGGGGCAGCGCGTGACTGAACTTCGCGACGGCCACCCCGTTCGGGATCTCCACCGCGCCGCCGTCCATGTGCTCGACCTGCACCTTGCGCGCCAGCGCGCTCACCGCGATCCGGGCGGTGATCCGCTCCAGCACGATCTGGAGCACGCCCTGCGCGGCGGCCAGCGCCCGCGACCGCGTCATCGCGGTGTGGAAGGTGGCCACCACCGGGCCCCGGGCGGAGAGCACGGCCAGCAGCGACAGGCTCAGGGTCAGCGGCTCGTGCACGTGCAGCACGTCGAACTCGCCCCGGATGATCCAGCGTCGTACCCGCGCGGTGGAGACCGGGCCGAAGGCGATCCGGGCCACCGAGCCGTTGTACGGCAGCGGCACGGCCCGGCCCGCCGGCACCACGTACGGCGGCAGCGGGGAGTCCTCGTCGGCCGGGGCGAGCACGCTCACCTCGTGGCCGAGCCCGATCAGCGCCTCGGCGAGGTCCATGACGTGGTTCTGCACCCCACCGGGCACGTCGAAGGAGTACGGGCACACGATGCCGATGCGCACGTGCAAACGCCTCCCTTACGCCTGTCCGGCGGCCGGGGAGGGCAGGGTCGCGCCGCCACCCGTGCCGTGCTGGTCCAGCCACATCCGCTGCAACATGTGCCAGTCTTCCGGATGCCGGGCGATGCCCGCCGCCAGACCGTCGGCGATCCGCTGGGTCAGCGACCGGACCCGCTGGTCGAGCGGGCCCTCCTCCGGGCCGGGCAGCGGCAGGGGTCCCTCGATCGACGCGCACGCCGCGTCCGCTTCGTACCACATCGAGGCGACGTAGAGGGGCGCTCCCGTGCGCAGCGCGAGCAGGGCCGGGCCCGGGGGCATCCGGGTGCGGTGGCCGAAGAACTCGACCTCCACGCCCCGCGCGGAGAGGTCACGGTCGGCCAGCAGCGGCACCACCGTGCCGGCCCGGACCCGGTCGACCAGCACGTCGAACGCGTTCCGCTCGCCGCCGTGGGTGGGCAGGATCTCCATGCCCAGGCTGCGGCGGAAGGCGAGGAACCGCTGGTAGACGCCCTCCGGCCGGAGCCGTTCCGCGACGGTGGTGATCGGCCAGCCGGTCGCCGCGACCCAGGCGCCGGCGGCGTCCCAGTTGCCGGCGTGCGGCAGCGCCACGACCGCGCCCCGACCGGCCGCCACGTCGGCGGCGAGCTTCTCCTCGCCGTCGAGCCGGAAGCCGGCCAGGATCTCCGCCCGGCTGAGCGCGGGCAGCCGGAACGCCTCCAGCCAGTAGCGGGCGTACGAGCGCAGGCCGCGGCGGACCAACTCGTCGAGTTCGGCCTCCGGCAGGTCGGGGCCGACCACCCGGCGCAGGTTCGCGCGCAGTCGGGCCGTACCCCCGCCGCCGCGGCGGTGGGCGCGGTCGGCGCCCGCCCGGAACGCCGCGGCCGTGACGGACCGGGGCAGCGCGCGGATCACGCGCCATCCGGCGACGTAGCCGAGCTCGGTGAGGTTCACCGGCGCCGGCCCCCCGGCCGCGGCCGACCCGCGAGTGTCGCGCTCACCCCTGTCCGCCCGGATTGGTGTGCACCCGCTGGGCCTGGCGGTACACGTGCGCCATCCGCTGGCCGACGGTGAAGATCGACACGGCGGCGAGCAGCCAGAGCGCGACCTCCAGCGCACGCCCGACGCCGAGGCCGGTGAGCAGCCCGCCGACGCCGACGATGAGCAGCCGCTCGGTGCGCTCGGCGATGCCCACGTTGCAGGTCATGCCGAGCCCCTCGGCGCGGGCCTTGACGTAGGAGACCAGCCCGCCGGCGGCCAGGCAGAGCAGCGCGGCGGCGACGCCCGAGTACTGGTGCTGGGTGGCCAGCCAGTACGCCACCGCGCCGAAGACGGCGCTGTCGGCGACCCGGTCCATGCTCGAATCGAGGAACGCCCCGAACTTCGTGGCGCCCCCGCTCATCCGGGCCATCGTCCCGTCGAGCAGGTCGGTGAGCGCGAAGAAGGTCACTATCAGGGCCCCGGCGACCAGATGACCGCGGGCACCGAAGCCGAGCGCGCCGACGAGCACCCCGAGGGTGCCCGCCACGGTGACCGCGTTGGGAGTTACGCCCGCTCGGAGCAGGCGGCGTGCGACCGGCTCGACGACACGGGTCATCCCCGCGCGGGCCGACACTTGGAAGATCTTCGCCATGGCGGTCCCACGATAACGGTCCGCGTAGCAGCAGCGGTACGGCCGGTCAGGCGACCCGCGGGGACGGAGCCTTGTGCCGGCCCCGGATCGGGTGTGAGATCGAGCCAGGGACGTGAGCCAGCTCACCCACCCGCCCGTTGATTACCCGCAACCCGGCACAGCACCGGAGGATGTCGCCGCGGAACCCGACCGGGCCGCTTCCCCGTCGCGCGCGGCGGTCGCCACCAACCACGGCTGAGGGAGGTGCGCCCCATGGCGCAGAAGAGTCAGGACAAGGGGGCCGCCGGCGGCGCGCCGGTGGTGACGGAGCCCGGCAGGATCCGCAACGTGGTGCTCGTCGGCCACTCCGGAGCGGGCAAGACGACGCTGGTCGAGGCGCTGCTCGCGGCGAGCGGCACGATCGGCCGGGCCGGCACCGTCGCGGACGGCACCACCGTCTGCGACCACGACCCGGCAGCCGTACGCCAGCAGCGCTCGGTGAGCCTGGCCTGCGCGCCGCTGCTGCACGACGGGATCAAGGTCAACCTGCTCGACACCCCCGGCTACGCCGACTTCGTCGGCGAGCTGCGGGCGGGGCTGCGGGCCGCCGACGCGGCGCTGTTCGTGGTCTCCGCCGTCGACGGGATGGACGCCGCCACCGCCGCCCTCTGGGAGGAGTGCGCGGCGGTGGACATGCCCCGGGCGGTCGCCGTGGCGCGGCTGGACCACCCGCGCGCCGACTTCGACGAGGCCGTGGCGCTGTGCCAGCGGGTCTTCGGCGACAACGTGCTCCCGCTCTACCTGCCGATGCTCGGCGACGACGGGGTCTCCACCGTCGGCCTGCTCGGCCTGGTCACCCGCCGGGTCTTCGACTACACCGCCGGCCTGCCGGCCCAGGTGCGCGAGCCCGACCCGGAGCACCTGCCCGCCATCGTCGAGTCCCGCGACGAGCTGATCGAGGGGATCATCGCCGAGAGCGAGGACGAGTCCCTGATGGACCGCTACCTCTCCGGCGAGGAGATCGGCACGGACGTGCTGATCGAGGACCTGGAGAAGGCGGTCGCGCGGGGCCACTTCTACCCGGTGGTGCCGGTCTGCGCCGAGACCGGGGTGGGGCTGGACGCGCTGCTGGAGGTGCTCACCGCCGGCTTCCCCTCGCCGCTGGAGCACGAGCTGCCCGCGATCGCCGGGGTCGACGGCTCCCCACGGCCGCCGCTGACCTGCGACCCGGACGGGCCGCTGGTCGCCGAGGTGGTCAAGACGACCGTGGACCGGCACGTCGGCCGGGTCTCCCTGGTCCGCGTCTTCTCCGGCACGCTGCGCCCCGAGCAGACCGTGCACGTCTCCGGGCACGGGCTGGCCGAGCGGGGCCACCCCGACCACGACGCCGACGAGCGGGTGGGCCACGTCTACACGCCGCTGGGCGCGAGCCTGCGCGAGGTGGGCGCCTGCGTGGCCGGCGACATCTGCGCGCTCACCAAGTCGGGCAGCGCGGAGACCGGCGACACCATCTCCGCCAAGGACGACCCGCTGCTGATCGCCCCCTGGGAGATGCCCGAGCCGCTGCTGCCGGTGGCCGTCGTGGCCCGCAGCCGCGCCGACGAGGATGCCCTCGCGCGGAACCTGGCCCGCCTGGTCGCCGGCGACCCCACCATGCGGCTGGAACGCAACCCGGAGACCCACCAGTTGGTGCTCTGGTGCATGGGTGAGGCGCACGCCGACGTGGTGCTGGAGCGGCTGCGCGCCGGCGGCGTGGAGCTGGAGACCGAGCCGGTCCGCGTGGCGCTGCGCGAGACGCTGACCGTCCGGGCGTCGGGGCACGGCCGGCACGTCAAGCAGTCCGGCGGCCACGGCCAGTACGCCGTCTGCGACATCGAGGTCGAGCCGCTGCCGGCCGGCGCCGGCTTCGAGTTCGTCGACCGGGTGGTCGGCGGGGCGGTGCCGCACAACTACGTCCCCTCGGTCGAGAAGGGCGTACGCACCCAGATGGAGCGCGGCCTGGTCGCCGGCCACCCGGTGGTGGACCTGCGGGTGACCCTCGTCGACGGCAAGGCGCACAGCGTCGACTCCTCCGACGCCGCCTTCCAGACCGCCGGGGCGCTGGCCCTGCGGGACGCGGCCGAGAAGGGCCAGCCGGCGCTGCTGGAGCCGGTCGACGAGGTGGTGGTCCGGGTGCCCGACTCCTCGGTGGGCGCGGTGATGGGCGACCTGTCCGGCCGGCGGGGCCGGGTGCTCGGCACCGAGGCCGACCCCGAGGCCGAGGGGCGCACCGTGGTCCGCGCCGAGGTGCCCGCCACGGAGCTGCTCCGCTACGCGGTCGAGCTGCGCTCCATGACGTCGGGCACCGGCACGTTCCGCCGCCACTTCGTCCGCTACGACCCGATGCCCACCCACCTGGCCGACCAGCTCCGCAAGGACGCCCCCACCCACCCCTGACCCCTCCCCCACCCGCCCGCCGCCCGGTCGATCATGCAGTTGGGGTGCCCCGCAAGACGGATGAATCCGGGCACTCCGGCCACCACAACCGCATGATCGACGCGGGACAGGGCGGGACAGGGCGGGGCGGGCTGGTCAGGGGCGGGCAGTGGGGAGCATCGGGCTCGGCCAGTAGGGGCGGTCGGCCTCGCGGAGGGCGGCCGACCGCAGCGCGGCCAACTGGCGCTCCACCTCGGCGAACTGGTCGGCCGACAGCGGGCCCCGGTGCAGGGCGCCGGCGTTCTCCGTCACCTGGGCCACGGTGCGGCAGCCGGGGATCGGGACCGTACGGTCGCTGCGCGCCCAGAGCCACCCGAGCGCGCCCTGGGCGAGGGTACGTCCGTCGGCGGTCAGCGCGGCCCGTACGGCGGCGACGCGGCGCAGCCACTCCGGCGCCGGCCGGCCGCCCCGGAACCACTCCAACCAACCCGGGGCGACCCCACGTACGTCGTCGCGGGGCAGCGTGGAGCCGGCCGTGTACTTGCCGGAGAGCAGTCCCATCCCCAGCGGACCCCGGTTGACGCTGGCCAGGTCGTACTTGTCGCAGACGGCGAGCAGCTCGGGGGCGTCCCGCAGCACCGACAGCGTGTGCTGCACGGCGGTGGCGTGCCGGGCGCCCCGGCCGAACGCGGCGGCGCGGTCGGGGCGATCGGTGCTCCAGCCGTACGCCCGGATCAACCCCTCGGCGACCAGGTCCTCCAGGGTGCCCAAGAGCGCCTCGGCCCGCGGCACCGGCAGGTCCGCGAGGTGCAGCTGGTAGAGGTCGATCCGGTCGGTGCCCAGCCGGCGCAGCGACTGCGTGACGGCCTGCCGCAGGTACGCCGGGGAGGGGTCCTCGCCGGTGGCCTGGCGGCTGGCCTCGTCGAAGGTGTAGCCCCACTTGGTGGCGATCACCGCCTCGTCGCGCCGACCGGCGAGGGCCCGGCCGAGCACCCGCTCCCCGTGCCCGGCCCCGTAGGTGTCGGCGGTGTCGAAGAGCGTCACCCCGATGTCGAGCGCGTGCCGGATCGCGCGGACCGACTCGTCGTCGTCGACGGCGCCCCAGCCCAGCGGCTGGGTGCCCTCGGCCCAGGGCCCGCCGATCGCCCAGCACCCCATGCCGAGGGCGCTGACCTCGATGCCGCTGCGGCCCAACGTCCGCGTCGTCACTGCCATCGCCAGATCGTGCCACCTCGCGCCCCGGCCGGGGGCGGGAAGTTCACCGCCGAGCCGACCGTCCACGCCGCGGACCGCCACGGACGCCGGGAACGGCGCGGCACGGCCGGGCCGCAGGCCCGGACCGGACGCCGGGGAACGGCGGGTCGGTCAGGTCGGCCAGGCCCGGGTGAACAGCTCGCGGGTGTCGGTGAGCAGTTGCGGCACGACCTTCGTCCGCCCGATCACGGGCATGAAGTTGGCGTCCCCGCCCCAGCGGGGCACCACGTGCTGGTGCAGGTGCGCGGCGATACCCGCGCCGGCCACGCCGCCCTGGTTCATGCCCAGGTTGAACCCGTGCGCGTTGCTCACCTTGCGCACCACCCGCATGGCGGTCTGGGTGAACGCCGCCAGCTCGGTGGTCTCGGCCAGGTCCAGCTCGGTGTAGTCGGCGACGTGCCGGTAGGGGCAGACCAGCAGGTGCCCGGGGTTGTAGGGATAGAGGTTGAGCACCGCGAAGACGTGCTCGCCCCGGGCCACCACCAGGCTCTCCTCCGGCGCCAGCCCCGGCGCCCGGCAGAACGGGCAGCCGGCGGGCCGCTCGTAGCCGCCCTCGGGCCGGTCCTCGCCGGAGATGTAGGTCATCCGGTGCGGAGTCCAGAGCCGCTCCAGGCCGTCGGCCATGCCGCTGTCCATGTGCCGTTCCACCCCTGTCACGTCACCGATCCTACGTTCCCGGCGGGTGCCGCTCCCGACGCCGTTCGCCCGCTCGCGCCCGACCCCGGACGCCCCTGCCGACCGCCAGACATTCAGGGGGACGGATAGGGGGTGGAAGTTCTTGACGAAGTGATGAACATGAATGAAGAATCCATCCACAGACATCATCCCCTGTCGATGGGAGTCACCGTGAGAACCGCATTCCGCCGGCTCGGCCGAGCCTTCGCCGCTTGCACCCTCGCCGCGGTCACCACCCTCGTCGGGGTGGTGGCGACGAGCAGCGCGGCACAGGCCGACGGCTGCTACACCTGGGGACGCACCCTGTCGCAGGGGGCGACCGGCGAGGACGTCCGGCAGCTGCAGATCCGGCTCTCCGGCTACCCCGGCTACAACGCGGTGCTCGGCCTCGACGGGGCGTTCGGCCCGGCCACCCGGTCCGCCGTGATCCGCTTCCAGCAGGCGTACGGCCTGAGCGCCGACGGCATCGCCGGCCCGCAGACCTTCAACACGCTCTACGCGCTGCAGGACGACGACTGCACGCCGGTCAACTTCACCTACGCCGAGTGGAACAACTGCAACAGCACCTGGTCCGGCGGTGCCGTCTCCGCGAGCACCGCCCGGTTCAACGCGCTGGTGTCGATGTGGAAGCTCCAGGCCATGCGGAAGGCCCTCGGCAACGTACCGATCTACATCAGCAGCGGCTTCCGCAGCTACGCCTGCAACAGCGCGGTCGGCGGCGCCTCCAACAGCCGGCACCTCTACGGCGACGGCGTCGACCTGGTCGGGTCGCCCTCGCTCTGCCGGCTCGCCCAGCAGGCCCGCTACCACGGCTTCGGCAACATCCTCGGCCCCGGCTACCCGGGTCACAACGACCACACCCACCTCGGGCTGGTCGGCGGCTGGTCCGCGCCGACCTGCGGGATCTGACACCTGACGCCCCGTCGACGAAGGCCCCCCGCGATGCGGGGGGCCTTCGGTGCGTGGCGGGTCAGGCGGCGGACGGGCCGACGTTGGTGCGGGAGCTGACGACGTCGAGCACGTGGGCCACGGCGTCGGCGACCGGCACCCCGTTGCGCTGCGAGCCGTCCCGGTAGCGGAACGAGACGGTGCCGGCGGCCACGTCGTCGTCGCCGGCGATCACCATGAACGGGATCTTCTGCTGCTGGGCGGTGCGGATCTTCTTCTGCATCCGGTCGTCGCCCGCGTCGACCTGGGCGCGGATGCCCTCGGCGCGCAGCGCGGCGACGAAGCCGTGCAGGTAGTCGGTGTGGTCCTCGCGGATCGGGATGCCGACCACCTGCACGGGCGCCAGCCAGGCCGGGAACGCGCCCGCGTAGTGCTCGGTGAGCACCCCGAAGAAGCGCTCGATCGAGCCGAAGAGCGCCCGGTGGATCATCACCGGCCGCTGCCGGGTGCCGTCGGCGGCCTGGAACTCCAGCCCGAACCGCTCCGGCAGGTTGAAGTCGACCTGGATGGTCGACATCTGCCAGGTCCGGCCGATGGCGTCCTTGGCCTGCACCGAGATCTTCGGACCGTAGAAGGCCGCGCCACCGGGGTCGGGCACCAGGTCCAGCCCGGACTCCTCGGCGGCGGAGCGCAGTGCCTCGGTGGCCCGCTCCCAGTTCTCGTCGGTGCCGACCGACTTCTCCGGGTTGCGGGTGGACAGCTCCAGGTAGAAGTCGTCCAGGCCGTAGTCACGCAGCAGGTCCAGCACGAACGACAGCAGCGACTTGAGCTCGCCCGCCATCTGCTCCTGCGTGCAGTAGATGTGCGCGTCGTCCTGGGTCATGCCGCGCACCCGGGTCAGGCCGTGCACCACGCCGGACTTCTCGAACCGGTAGACCGAGCCGAACTCGAACAGCCGCAGCGGCAGCTCCCGGTAGGACCGCCCACGGGACCGGAAGATCAGGTTGTGGAACGGGCAGTTCATCGGCTTGAGGTAGTAGTTCGCGCCCTCCATCTCCATGGGCGGGTACATGCCGTCGGCGTACCACTGCAGGTGCCCGGAGGTCTCGAAGAGCTGCGCCTTGGTGATGTGCGGGGTGTTGACGAACTCGTATCCCGCCTCCTCGTGCCGGCGGCGCGAGTAGTTCTCCAGCTCGCGGCGGATGATGCCGCCCTTGGGGTGGAAGACCGCCAGGCCGGAGCCGATCTCGTCGGGGAAGCTGAACAGGTCCAGGTCCGCGCCGAGCTTGCGGTGGTCGCGCCGCGCGGCCTCCTCCAGCAGCTTCAGGTACGCCTTCAGCTCGTCCCGGGTCGGCCAGGCGGTGCCGTACACCCGCTGGAGCTGCGGGTTCTTCTCCGAGCCGCGCCAGTACGCGGCGGCCGAGCGCATCAGCTTGAACGCGCCGATGAGCCGGGTGTTCGGCAGGTGCGGGCCCCGGCACAGGTCCGACCAGCAGACCTTGTCCTCGTTGGCGGCGAAGTTGTCGTAGATGGTCAGCTCGCCGCCGCCCACCTCCATCACCTCGGAGGTGTCGAGCCCTTCGCCCTTGACGTCGATGAGCTCCAGCTTGAACGGCTCGGCGGCCAGCTCGGCCTTCGCCTCGTCCAGGCTGCCGAAGCGGCGGCGGCGGAACCGCTGGCCGGACTTGACGATCTCCTGCATCCGCTTCTCGAGCTTGCCGAGGTCGTCCGGCTGGAACGGCTTGTCGACGGCGAAGTCGTAGTAGAAGCCGTTCTCGATCGGCGGGCCGATGCCGAGCTTGGCCTCCGGGAAGACGTCCTGCACCGCCTGGGCGAGCACGTGCGCGCAGGAGTGCCGCAGCACGTTGAGCCCGTCCGGCGAGTCGAGGCTGACCGGCTCGACCTCGGTGTCGGCCTGCGGGACCCAGTCCAGGTCGCGCAGCTGGCCCTGCGGGTCGCGGACCACCACGATCGCCTTCGGGCCGGACGCGGGCAGACCGGCCGCGGCCACCGCGTCGGCCGCCGTGGTCCCGGCGGCGACGACGACGGGGTCGGCCACGGCGGGGGTACGGGGTGCGGACACGGTGACTCCTCCAGCAGACGGCACGGATGACGCCGAACGTTCGGCTCCTGCGATGCTATCGGTCGCCCCCGCCGGCACGGTCGCCGACGCCACCGCCCCCGGGTCCGTGGGACGGGCGCCGCCCCGCCGGACCCGTGGGTGCGCGGGGTCAGCCGGCCCAGTCCGGCATGGGCTCGCGGGCGGCCAGCCAGTCGGTCGGCACCCCGCCCGGGGTGCCGACCCCGGTGTGCGCGGCCACCACCGCCCCGACGATCGCGGCCGTGGTGTCGACGTCCCCGCCGGCCTCGACGCAGGCGCGCACCGCCGCCGGGTAGTCGTCCAGGTGCACGGCGGCCACCCAGCAGGTGAAGGCGACGGTGTCCTGGGCGGTGACCCGGGAGCCGTTGCCGAGCACGTCGGCGGCCTCGGGGACCGACCGGTCGAGCAGGCCGGCCGCCCGGCGCACGCCCCGGTGCACCTCGGTGGCCGGGTCCAGCGCGGCGGTGACGCCGGCCAGCAGTCGGTCCGGGGCGGGCCGGTGGCCGTCCAACCGGGCTCGGGCGGCCAGCGACGCGGCCACGGCCACCGCCACCGCGCCGGCGATGCCCTCCGGGTGGGCGTGGGTCACCTCGGCGGACGCCCGGGCCTGCGCCGCCGCCCGCGCGGTGGAGTCGGCGTACCACGCGCCCAGCGGGCCGACCCGCATCGCCGCCCCGTTGCCGCAGGAGCCCTGGCCGTCGAAGGCCGAGGCGGCCGCCACCGGCCACGGCGTGCCGGTGCGGATCAGCCGCAGGATGGTCACGGCCCCCGGCCCGTACCCCCGATAGGGCTCGCAGCGCTCGGCGAAGGCCGCGGCGAGGGCGTCCCGGTCGATCCGGCCGGTGTCGGCGAGGGCGGCGACCACCGAGCAGGCCATCTCGGTGTCGTCGGTCCACTGCCACGGCGCTGGGGGCAGCTTGCCGGCGGCCAGGTCGGCCGGGTGCCGGCCGGGAACGAAGAACTGCGAGCCGAGCGCGTCGCCCACCGACAGGCCGGCGAGCGAGTCCCGGGCCAACGCGAGGCGGGTGTCGGGAAAGAGCGTGAAGGACATCGTTGTACCAGCTTGCCCTGTTCACACGTGCGCCGCAACGCGGTCGACTTGCCACCGCGAGTACCGTCTTGCTGTGGCCACCGTGCTCCTGGTCGAAGACGATCACGTCGTACGCGGCGCGATGCTGCGATCCCTCGCCGACCGGGGGCACGCCGTGCACGCCGTCGGCACGGCGCTGGACGCGCTGCGCCGGGTGGCGGCCGAGACCCCCGACCTCGTGGTGCTCGACCTCGGGCTGCCCGACCTCGACGGCTCGGACGCGCTGCGGATGCTGCGCGGCATCACCGACGTCCCGATCATCATCGCCACCGCCCGCGACGACGAGCAGTCCGTGGTGCGGCTGCTGCGCGCCGGGGCCGACGACTACATGGTCAAGCCGTTCACCGGGGCGCACCTCGACGCGCGGATCACCACCGTGCTGCGCCGGGCCGGGCGGGCCAGCCGGACGGTGCAGCCGGCGGTGCACAGCGTCGGCGGGCTGCGGGTCGACGTCGGCGAGCGCAGCGCCCACCTCGACGGCGAGCCGCTGGCGCTGACCCGCAAGGAATTCGACCTGCTGGCCTATCTCGCCGCACGTCCGGGCCGGGTAGTGTCCCGCCGGGAACTTCTGGAGGAGGTATGGCGGCAGCCATCGGTCGGCGAGGACCAGACCATCGACGTTCACCTGTACTGGCTGCGCCGCAAAATGGGCGAGTCCGCGGCGAAGCCGCGCTACCTGCGCACCGTGCGGGGGGTCGGCTTCCGGCTGGTGGCGCCGGACTGAGGCCGTCGCTGGCCCTGCTCACGGCCGGCATGTGCGCCCTGGTCGCGCTCGCGTTCCTCGTCCCGCTCGCCGTCAGTCTCGCAGACCGCACGCGCGAGGAGGCGATCGCGGACGCCGCCCGGCGCAGCGCGCTGGTGACCGGCGCCCTCGCCGTCAGCACCGACCACGCCGTGGTGCAGTGCGCCGTGGCGGCCAGCGGCGACGACCCGGCCACCCGGCCGGTCGTGCACGGGCTGGGGGCGGACGAGTCGGCGGCCCGGGCCGACGCCGGGAGCCTGGAGCGGGCGCGGGCCGAGCGGCGTTCCGTCATCGTCGACGTCGAGGGCGGGGTGCTCCGGCTGGACCCGGTGGTGCTCGGCGACACCACGGCCGTGGTCGAGGTCTTCGTGCCCGAGTCGGCGCTGGGCGGCGGCAGCCGGTGGCTGCTGCTGCTCGCGGTGGCCGCCGCCCTGGTGGGTGCCGCGGTGCTGGTGGTCGACCGGGTCGCCGCCCGCGCGGTCGACTCCGCCCGGGGCCTGGTCCGGGCGGCGCTCGCGATCGGCGACGGCGACCAGGGCGTACGCGTCGACCCGAGCGGCCCCCGGGAGCTGGCCGAGGCCGGGTACGCCTTCAACCGGATGGCCGACCGGCTGGACGCGGCCCGCACCGACGAGCGGGAGCTGGTCGCCGACCTGTCGCACCGGCTGCGCACCCCGTTGACCGTGCTACGGCTGGACGCGGAGGCGTTGGAGTCCGACGACACCAGCGTGGGCTCGTTCAGCGAGGCGGAGCTGGACCGGCGGCGCGGCATCCGGCGGATCCGGCAGGCGATCGTCACCCTCGAGGGCGAGATCGACGTCCTGATCAAGACCACCCGCAAGGCGGTCGCGCACGAGGCCGGGCCGGCGATGTGCGACGTCAGCGAGGTGGTCCGGGACCGGATGGTGTTCTGGGCCGCCCTGGCCGGCGACCAGAACCGCCCGCACCGGGTGAGCGGCGCCCAGCTGCGCATCCCCGCGCCGGTGCCCCGGGCCGAGCTGGCGGCCGCGTTGGACGCGGTGATCGGCAACGTCTTCCGGTACACCCCGCAGGGCACCGCGTTCGAGGTGGCGGTGTCCCGCCGCGACGGCTACGTGGCCATCCGGATCGACGACGCCGGCCCGGGGATCGCCAACCCGGACCGGGCGCTACGCCGCGGCGCCAGCGACCAGGGCTCGACCGGCCTGGGGCTGGACATCGCCAAGCGGGTCGCGTTGCAGGCGAACGGCTCGGTGAGCATCGACCGGGCCCGGCTGGGCGGGGCGAGCGTGGTGATGCTGCTCGCCGACCCGGAGGCGACGCCCCGGCAGGTCAGCCGGTTCGGCCTGGTCGGCCGGCTGGCCCGCGAGCAGAAGACCGGCAGCCGGCGCTGGCCCCGGCAGCGGCCCACCGACGGCTGACCGCGGCCGGGCCGCGTGCCCCGGCCCGGCCGCCGGTTGTGGTCCGGCGTAAGTCTTCCTTAGATCGGGGTTAACCCCGGTGCCGGAGCGGGCCGGCGCTGACAGGATCGAATCCGAACCCATCAGTTCCACCGGCCAATGCCTCGGGGCACCCCACGGGCCGGTGGAACCGGGCGCGCGGCGGGAGACATCGGTCCCCCCACACCTGCTCCCGCCGCGCGCCGCCCCCCTCATCCGTTCAGCGGGTGGCGGCGGCCAGGTGGGCGTCGATCTCGGCGGTGATCCGCTGCTTGCCCGCCGGCTCCAGGAACGACGCGGTCACCGCGTCGCGGGCCAGCGCGGCCAGCCCTTCCGGACCCGCGTCGAGCAGCCGGGCCGCGACGGCGTACTCGTCGTTGAGGGTGGTGCCGAACATCGGCGGGTCGTCGGAGTTGATGGTGACCAGCAGGCCGGCGTCGACCAACTGCCGCAGCGGGTGCTCCTCGATGCTGGCGACCGCGCGGGTGCGCACGTTGGAGGTCGGGCAGACCTCCATGCCGATCCGGTGCTCGGCGAGGTGGGCCAGCAGCTCCGGGTCCCGCGCGGCGGAGATGCCGTGCCCGATCCGCTCGGCGCCGAGGTCGCGCAGCGCGTCCCAGACGGTCTCGGGGCCGGTGGTCTCGCCGGCGTGCGGCACCGAGCGCAGCCCGGCCGCCCGGGCCCGGTCGAAGTACGGCTTGAACTGCGGCCGGGGCACCCCGATCTCGGGGCCGCCCAGGCCGAAGCTGATCAGCCCGTCCGGGCGTTCCTCCAGCGCGATGCGCAGCGTCTCCTCGGCCGCCGCCAGGCCGGCCTCGCCGGGGATGTCGAAGCACCAGCGCAGCTCGATGCCGAAGTCCGCCTCGGCCCGCTTGCGGGCGTCCTCGATCGCCTCACAGAAGGCCGGCGCGGGGATCCCCCGGTGCACGTGCGAGTAGGGCGTCACGGTCAGCTCGGCGTAACGCACCTGCTGGCGGGCCAGCTCGCGGGCGACCTCGTGGGTGAGCAGCCAGACGTCCTCCTGGTCGCGGATCAGGTCCACGACGCTCAGGTAGACCTCGATGAAGTGCGCGAAGTCGCGGAAGGCGAAGTAGTCGGCGAGGGCGGCCGGGTCGGCGGGCACGGGGCTGCGGCCCTCGTGGCGGGCGGCCAACTCGGCGACGATCCGGGGCGAGGCGGAGCCGACGTGGTGCACGTGCAGCTCCACCTTGGGCAGTCCGGCGATGAAGGTTTGCAGGTCGGTCACAGGTTCTCCTCTGCGCGGGCGCCGATGCGGGCGACGAAGAAGACGCGGCGGAACGGGAAGTGCACCTGAGCGTGCCGCACCGGGTACGCCTCGGCGAGGCGTACCCCCAGCTCGGCCCGGAAGTCGGACCAGCCGGCGGCGTCCAGGGCCGCGCGGACCGGCCGGAGCGCGGTCCCCTCCAGCCAGCTCAGCACGGGGTGGTCCGCGTCGGCGGGGGCCGGCAGCAGGTGCACGTAGGTAGTCTCCCAGGCGTCCACCACGCAGCCGGCACCGGTCAGCAGGTCGGCGTAGCCGACGGCGGTGTCGTCGGCCGGTGGCCGGCGCAGCAGCGGGGCGACGTCGGCGCGCCAGGCCGGCCGGCCGGCGACCTCGCGCAGCGCCCGGTGCGAGGGCGCGTCGAAGTTGCCCGGCACCTGCACGGCCAACCAGGCTCCGGTGGGCAGTTCCCGGGCCCAGCGGGTGAGCAGCTCCCGGTGGCCGGGCACCCACTGGAGCACGGCGTTGCTGACCACGACGTCCACGTCGGGTTCCGGGCGCCAGTGCCGGACGTCGCCCACGGCGAAGGAGACTCCGGGGGCGGTGGCGGTGGCGGTGGCCTGCGCGACCATCTCCGGCGAGGAGTCGAGGCCGGCGACCCGGCTGTCCGGCCACCGCGCGGCGAGGGTTGCGGTCAGGTTGCCCGGGCCGCAGCCGAGGTCGACCACCGCGCGCGGTCGCGCGGCCGGGACCCGGGCGAGCAGGTCGTGGAAGGGCCGGGAGCGCTCGTCGCCGTAGCGCAGGTACGTCGTCGGATCCCACATCGTCGCCTCCCAAACCGTACGTCCGTCTTGTTTCACGGTACGGCCCGTCGCGCGCCCGGACAAGCCGATCACTAGGCTCAGTCCCATGGAGCAGCGCACCTTCCCCCGGCTGGGGCGGCGCGTCGGCCGCCCAGGCCCGGGGCAACGCCGCCGTGGCCGACCAGGCGCCACTGTCCGGACGGGACCTGGCGGCGGTGGCGGAGGTCTACGACGAGCTGGTCCGCCCGCAGGTGCACGACCGGTGGTGAGTCGGGTGGCCGGGACGGGGACCGACGGAGGGGGATCGCGATGAAGGGCTGGCTGCCGCTCACCCTCGGCCTGCTCGCCGTGGTCGGCGGTGCGGTGTGGACGGTGCAGGGCCTCGGCTACGTCGAGGGCAGCGTGATGACCGACCAACGGATCTGGGCTGTGCTCGGGCCCCTCGTGGTCCTGGCCGGACTGGTCGCGCTCTGGTTCGGGTTGCGCGCCCGCCGGCGCCGCTGAGCGCCACCGGGGGCCGGGGCGCCCCGTCGCGTCCGACCCCTCGGCCACGTCGCCGCCGGGGCTCGCGTGCCGCCGCGTCGCCCGGCGCCGGACACGCGGAAAGCCCCGCATCCCGGCGGGGATACGGGGCTTCGCTGTGATCCGGGCGCCGGATCACCCTGTGGCCGGCGGCTGCCGACCGGCACTGCTCAGATGGGGCGGACCTGCTCGGCCTGCGGACCCTTCTGACCCTGGGCGATCTCGAACTCCACCCGCTGGTTCTCCTCCAGCGTGCGGTAGCCGCTGGTCTGGATGGCCGAGAAGTGGACGAACACGTCAGCACCCCCGCCGTCGACGGTGATGAAGCCGAAGCCCTTGTCTGCGTTGAACCACTTCACGGTTCCCTGCGCCATGTGTATCTCCTTCTAAAACTGGCGGCCGAGCACGCCGTGCGGCCGATTGGCCGTTTTCGAGCAGCGGTGCCTGAGGCGGCCCCCACGAAGGAGACTTGACTCAACCCACGCCATCTCGCAACAGCGTGGAACAGCAAACCACGTAGCGAAAACTCTGCACAGCCTACCGGACGAATTTCTCCGACATGTGACCTGACGGATGCCGAAGATCCGCTGGGTGGGCCCTTGCGTCCGCGCGAAATGCCCCGCGCCGTGGTCACGGCGCGGGGGCATTTCGTCGTCGTCCGGTCAGTCCGGCCAGCTCCCGGTGAAGCGGCGTACGCCCACCGCGCCACCGCGGTCGACGGCGGCCCGGACGACCGCGAAGATGGCGCCCTGCAACGCCGCCGCCGCCAGGACCTCGCCCCAGCCGCGGTCCTCGTCGGTGGCGCTGGGCGCCTCGCCGTCGCCCGCCGTCATCTTCCACACCTGCCGGAAGATCGCGCCCGCGACCGTACCGGCGGCGATGCCCATCAGCACGCCGACCGGCTTGTACGCGGCCTTCCCGATACCCCTGCTCACCGCTGCCTCCCCCGAACGATCACCAACACGATCACGGCGGCCACCGCGCCGGCCGCGAGGGCGACGAACGGCGTCGGGTTACGCCGTACGACCGCGCCCTTCTCCTGCGCCTGGCCCCGCGCGAGCTGCGCGGTCTGCGCCGCCTGCCCACGCACCCGGGCCACGGTCTGCGCCGCCTGGTCCCGCACCCGCTCCTTCGCCTGGTCGGCGGAGGACCTCAGCCGCGCCTTGACGTCGGCCTTGGCCGCCAACGCCTCCATCGTCTCGCCCAGCTCGACCCGGGTCCGCCGGATCTCCTCCCGCAGCGCCTCGGTGTCGCCGCTGCCCCGGCCGTTGCCCGTCGTCATGCCCGTCCCCTGTCCTTCACGGCGGCGGCGACCGTGTCCACGTCCGCGCGGACGCTACGGACCGCGGCCTCCGGCACCGGTGGGACCGCCTGGCTGACCTGCTTCTTGCCCACCAGGGCGAGGACGCCGGCCAGCGCGAAGAGCACCACGGCGACGATCAGGGCCGCCGCCCAGGCCGGGAGCACCAGGTCGAGCAGCAGGATCGCGGTGGCGACCAGGGCACCCAGGCCGTAGAGCGCCAGCGCCCCGCCACCGCCGAAGAGGCCGATGCCGATGCCGGCGTGCTTGCCCTTCTGGGTCAGCTCCGCCCGGGCCAGGGCCAGCTCGTCGCGGACCAGGCGGGAGACCTGCTCCGTGGCCCGCTGCACCAGCTCGGCGGTGGACGGCTCGCTCCCGGTACGGGATGTGCGGGCGTTCGCCACGTCAGCCATGCTGTCCTCCTTTCATCATCACCGCGCTGTATGCCCGGAGTCGCCGCCCGCCAATCCTTCGCCCGGTGGCCGGAGGTGCCGGACCGCCGAGTCCCCGAGCCGCCGCCCGGCGCGGAAGAAGGTGCAGAAGCGTCGCGCAGCAGGTCCCCACGAAACGCCCGGTCAAACTTCCCGAGCCAGCGCACTCCGCCCTGACACCCCACGAGGCACAAGCCCACCCACACCTCCAACCGCCCCCGCCCCCCACGGGTCACGCCCCACCCTCCCCACCTCACCCCGCGCCGACCCCACTCGTCGATCATGCAGTCGTGGTGGGCGGTACACCCGGAAATGCCCGTTGTGCGGGGCGCGGTGCCGCCGGTGATCAGCAGGGGCAGGTCGTCGCGCCGGGCGTCGTCGTAGCCGGCGGCGACCAGTTCGGTGACGTCGAACAGCC